>NZ_JAGTJY010000271.1:0-5533 GCF_018195695.1 Achromobacter sp. Marseille-Q0513
GCCTCAGCCCGTGACGGCCCCCGCCAGCAGCCCCCGCCGCGCCAGGCTCGCGTACAGCGCGCGCAAGCCGAAGTCCCAGGGAGGAATGGCAGTGCACTCGCCTACCTCGTTGACCAGCGCGCCCAGCGGGCCGGAGGCGATCTCGACGCGGTCGCCCATCGCGTGGGTGAAGCCGCTACCCGGCCCGTGCCGGTCCTGCGTGGGCGAGAACATGGTGCCCAGGAACAGCATGCAGCCGTCCGGGTACTGGTGGTGCGCGCCCAGGGTCTGGCGCACCAGGTCCAGCGGATCGCGGCTGATCTGGCTCATCAGGTTCACGCCGGCCAGCGAGAAGCCGTCGGGCCCGTCGATGCGCAGCGCCACCTCGGCGGCGCGCACGTTGTCCAGGGTGAAATCGGCGTCGAACAGCCGGATGAAGGGGCCGATGGCGCAGGAGCCGTTGTTGTCCTTGGCGCGGGTCAACAGCAACGCGCTGCGCCCTTCCACGTCGCGCAGGTTGACGTCGTTGCCCAGCGTCGCGCCCACGATCTGGCCACGGCTGTCCACGGCCAGCACCAATTCGGGCTCGGGGTTGTTCCAGCGCGATTCGGGCAGCACGCCGATGCGGGCGCCGTAGCCGACCGAGGCCATGGGCGGCGCCTTGGAGAAGACCTCGGCGTCCGGGCCGATGCCCACTTCCAGGTATTGCGACCACTGGCCGCGCGCCACCAACGCTTCCTTCAGCGCCATGGCCTCGGCCGAGCCGGGCCGCAGCCGCGACAGGTCCGAGCCGATCAGGCCCTGCAGGCGTTCGCGGATCGCGTCGGCCTGGCCGGCATCGCCGCCCGCCTCTTCCTCGATCAGGCGTTCCAGCAGGCTGACGGCGAAGGTGACGCCGGCGGCCTTCACCGGTTGCAGGTCGCAAGGCGCCAGCAGGCGGGCCGGGCCGCCGGCCAGGCTGGACGCCAGCCAGTCGCGCGCGTCGCCCAGCGGCTCGCCCGGCGCTGATCGCGCCAGCTCGACGCGGTCGGGCCGCTCCAGCAGGTCGGCCATGGTCGGCGTCACGGCGGTGATGTCGAACATCCGGCCGCCGCGCACCGCCACCACGCAGGGGCCGTCCTGCGGCGCCGGGCGCCAGACGCGGCCGACGAGCAAAGCGCGGTCCAGGTCGGCGGGCAGGTGATGATCGGAAATGGTGGGAGCGGCCATGCGGGTTCCTTGGGTCCGAGTTTCGTCCGGGGGTTGTTCGGTCCCAGGCGCGATGCGCCAGGGACTGCGCCCGAGTCTAGGAGCGGCTTGCCACAACGTCCAATATGCTAGATTTCTGTTCAACCTATTGGACATTCATGCCTGACACCGCCGACGTTCCCGCCATCCGCCGCGCTCACGACATCCTCAGGACGCTGGCCGCGCAACCGGGCCCGGTGAAGGCGTCCGAATTGATGCGCGCCTGCGGCCTGCCCCGCAGCACGCTGTACCTGCTGCTGGACAGCCTGGAGCAGCGCCGCTGGATCGAGCGCCGCGAGGGCGGCTACATCGTCGGCATCGAGCTGATGGCGCTGGGCGCGGCCTACCTGCGCCACGACAGCCTGCAGACCGCCTTCCACCGGGTCGCGGCGGAATTCGTGGCGCGCTGCAACGAGGTGGTGCAGCTGGCGGCGCTGGATGGCTTCGAGGTGGTCTACCTGGCGCGCGAGGACGCCCGCCGGCCGGTGCGGCTGGTGTCCGATCTGGGGTTGCGGCTGCCGGCGCACGCCTGCGCGCTGGGCAAGGCCATGCTGGCCGGGCTGGATCCGGCCGAGCTGGACGTGCGCCTGCCCGCCGAGCTGGCCCGAGTCACCGAGCGCACGCTGGCCACGCCCGAGGCGCTGCGCCGCGAACTGGAAGAGGTGCGCCGCGACGGTCTGGCCCAGGACCGCGAGGAGGTCGCCGCCGGCCTGGTCTGCTTTGCCGCCTATGTGGGCGTGACGCCGCTGGGCAAGCGGCTGGCCGTCAGCACGTCCATTCCCTCTGACCGGCTCGATAATGCCCACCGGCAGGCCGCCATCGCCGGCATCCGTCAGGTGGCGCGCGAGCTGGCGAAGCTGACCGCCGCCCTGCCCTGAGGCCGGCGCGCCACAGCTAAACCCTTAGCCCGCAAGCGCTTTTTGACTTTCCATGACGGGCGGGCTAATATCCCGGATTCGGCTATTTCCTAATGGCCGAATTACGTCGGCACGTTCCGCAGCCCAAGCCCAGCCTGGATCGATCATCAGATCAGGCAGCGTCCGGTCAAGACAGAGTCAAGACCCGGTCAAAACCCAGTAGTCAGGACGGACGGCAAGAGCGAAGGCGCCGCCACTTTGCTGCATGCCATGCGCCTAGCATGTGTTTCAGCGGAGCCGGCAGTCGGACAGGCCTTTTTACCTATTTAAGGAACACCCCATGTACGCGGTCGTAAAAACCGGCGGCAAGCAATATCGCGTTGCTGCTGGCGAAAAACTCAAGATAGAACAGATACCGGCTGACATTGGGCAAGAAATCACCCTGGACCAAGTGCTGTCCGTGGGCGAAGGCGACCAACTGAAAGTTGGTACGCCTCTCGTCGCCGGCGCCGTGGTCAAGGCAACGGTTCTTGCGCAAGGCCGCCACGACAAGGTCAAGATCTTCAAGATGCGCCGTCGCAAGCACTATCAGAAGCATCAGGGCCACCGTCAGAACTACACCGAAATCCGCATCGAAGCCATCACGGCCTGAGAAGCGACTCGGTACCACATTAGCAGGAGCTAAAAATGGCACAGAAAAAGGGCGGCGGCTCTACGCGGAACGGACGCGACTCAGAATCGAAGCGTCTGGGCGTCAAGGCATTCGGCGGTGAACTCATCCCCGCTGGTTCGATCATCGTGCGTCAGCGCGGCACGCGCTTCCACGCTGGCGTGAACGTCGGCATGGGCAAGGACCACACCCTGTTCGCGCTGATCGACGGCAAGGTTCAATTCGGCTTCAAGGGCGCGTTGAACAAGCAAACCGTTTCGATCGTCGCCGCCGAGTAATTCGGCCAGGCACGCTCTGCGACGCGGCCCGGCCGCGTCGACGAACGGCGAAAGCCCTGCCGCATGCGGCGGGGCTTTTTTATCGCCGGCCCATTTCGGGCAGAATGGTTGATGGCCCGGCCATGAACCACCCGGCTGCCGCCCTTATCGGCGCAGTCCCACACATACTTCACGCGCAGACATCATGAAATTCGTAGACGAAGCCACCATCGAAGTCGTCGCCGGCAAAGGCGGCAATGGCGTGGCGAGCTTTCGCCGCGAAAAGTTCATCCCCAAGGGCGGCCCGGACGGCGGCGACGGCGGACGCGGCGGCACCATCTTCGCCGTGGCCGACCGCAACATCAACACGCTGATCGACTTCCGCTACGCGCGCCTGCATCGCGCCAGGAACGGCGAGAACGGCCGCGGCTCGGACCAGTACGGCGCGGCCGCGCCCGACATCCCGCTGCGCGTGCCCGTCGGCACCGTCATCCATGACGCCGACACCGGCGAAGTCCTGTTCGACCTGAACCGCCACGAGCAGAAGGTCGTGCTGGCGGCCGGCGGCCAGGGCGGCATGGGCAACATCCACTTCAAGTCCAGCGTCAACCGCGCGCCGCGCCAGTGGACGCCCGGCAAGGAAGGCGAGCACCGCTACCTGCGCATGGAACTGAAGGTGCTGGCCGACGTGGGCCTGCTGGGCCTGCCGAACGCCGGCAAGTCCACGCTGATCACCCGCATCTCGAACGCCAAGCCCAAGATCGCCGACTACCCCTTCACCACGCTGCACCCGAACCTGGGCGTGGTGCGCACCTCGCCGTCGCGCAGCTTCGTGGTGGCGGACATTCCCGGCCTGATCGAAGGCGCCTCGGAAGGCGCCGGCCTGGGCCACCTGTTCCTGCGGCACCTGGCGCGCACGCGCGTGCTGCTGCACCTGGTGGACGTGTCCACGCCCGATCCCGACGCCGATCCGGTCGAGCAGGCCGTGATCGACGCCCGCGCCATCGTCGAGGAACTGCGCCGCTACGATCCCGAGCTGGCCGACAAGCCGCGCTGGCTGGTGCTGAACAAGCTGGACATGGTGGCCGACCCCGAGGACACCAAGCAGCGCTTCCTCAAGCTCTACGACTGGACCGGCCCGGTGTTCGGCATCTCCGGCCTGTCGGGCGAAGGCACGCAGGACCTGATCTACGCGCTGCAGGACTACCTGGACGCCGAGCGCGAAAAGGACCAGCTGGCGCAGGACCAGGCCGACGGCACCTACGTGGCCGAAGACCCGCGCTTCGACGACACGCGCTCGGACGCCACGCCCAAGGGCGGCCAGACCGGCGGCGACGAATAAGCCATAATCGCAGCTTCATCCGATTACGCCTCTTCGCGCCGCAGTCCGCCCTGATCATGCCTGCCGAATCAACCGCCGTATCCGTCGTCTCCAACGCCCAGCGCATCGTCGCCAAGGTGGGCTCGTCGCTCGTCACCAACGAAGGCCGCGGCCTGGACCGCGCCGCCGTGGCTCACTGGGCCGCGCAGATCGCCGCGCTGCGCAAGCAGGGCCGGCAGGTGGTGCTGGTGTCCAGCGGCGCGATCGCGGAAGGCATGGCGCGGCTGGGCTGGCGCAAGCGGCCGTCGGTGATGCACGAGCTGCAGGCCGCCGCCGCGGTGGGCCAGATGGGCCTGTGCCAGGCGTATGAGGCCGCCTTCGCGGAACACGGCCTGCGCACCGCGCAGATCCTGCTCACCCACGAAGACCTGGCCGACCGCCACCGCTACCTGAACGCCCGCAGCACGCTGTTCGCGCTGCTGCGCCTGGGCGTGGTGCCCATCGTCAACGAGAACGACACCGTCGTCACCGACGAGATCCGGCTGGGCGACAACGACACGCTGGGCGCGCTGGTCACCAACCTGATCGAAGCCGACACGCTGGTCATCCTGACCGACCAGCGCGGCCTGTACGATTCGGACCCGCGCAAGAATCCCGACGCCAAGTTCATCTCGCACGCGCAAGCGGGCGACGCCGCGCTGGAAGCCATGGCCGGCGGCGCCGGCAGCGGCATCGGCACCGGCGGCATGCTGACCAAGGTGCTGGCGGCCAAGCGCGCCGCGCACAGCGGCGCGCATACCGTGATCGCCTCGGGCCGCGAACGCGACGTGCTGACCCGCCTGGCGCAAGGCGAGTGCATCGGCAGCGAGCTGCAGGCGGCGCTGCCGGTATGGTCGGCGCGCAAGCAATGGCTGGCCGATCACCTGCGCCTGCGCGGCCGCGTGACGCTGGACGACGGCGCCGTGCAGGCCCTGCTGCGCGAAGGCAAGAGCCTGCTGCCCATCGGCGTGACCGCCGTCGACGGCGAGTTCGGCCGCGGCGACGTGGTCGCCTGCGTCGACAGCGAGGGCCGCGAATGCGCGCGCGGCCTGATCAACTACTCGGCCGCGGACACCCGGCGCATCCTGCGCCAACCCTCATCGCAGATCGCCCGCATCCTGGGCAGCATGACCGAACCCGAGCTCATGCATCGGGACAATCTGGTCGTCCTGTAGCGTCCGCG
>NZ_JAGTJY010000272.1:0-5507 GCF_018195695.1 Achromobacter sp. Marseille-Q0513
GCGATGCCCGCGCCAGAACTCGGCGCGTTCGGCGACAGCGCCACGTTGCCGACCGTGTCATAGACCCGGCGCGGCGGCGTGTACACCACCGTGGTCTTGGCGCCCCGGCCGGCGTTGATGTCGCCTTCGGCAGACCACGCCAGGATGCCGCCGCCAAACGTCGTCATGATCCGGCTCTGTCCCAGCAGGATGCTGCGCCGGGCGTAGAGCGAGATCTCGCCCGCGCCCTGCGTGACCACGCCGGCGCTGGCCGGCGGCGCCGCGCCTTCCACGCCATAGACCTGCTGGCCGCCGGGACTGAGCACCTGGATGTCGCCGCCCACGATGCTGCGCAGGCCGGTTCCGCCGTACAGCGTGATGTCGCCGTCGTAGACGCGCGCCGCGCCGTCGGGGCCGCGCTCGGGGAACAGCGCGGCGATCGCCTGGCGGCCGCGCAGGTAGCTGCCCTGGCGCGCGCTGTCGCGGGCGTTGTACTCGCGTCCGCCGGCGCGCAGCTCGGCGAAATAGACCTGGCGGGCGAAGATGCGCTGCTGTTCCGGCGGCAGCGCCGCCAGATACGCGGGCGCGTCCTCGACCGCGCCCGTGTAGCCGTGGCGCTGGACGAGCCACAGCAGCAGCTCGGCCTCGTAGGTCTTGAACGGCTTGCCCTGGTCGGTCAGCGGCCGCGACGGATCCGCCGCGCCACCCAGGTAGTAATCCAGCAACGCGCGGTAGTCGGGGCCGGCCGCGCCGGCGCCGGCCGTCAGCGCGATGGCCGCGCCGCGACGCGTGTCGCCGGCGACCACGGGCCCCAGACTGATCAGGCTGCCCTTGTCCTCGGCTCGGAGATGACGGCCGGCCTCGACTTCCAGCACGCCCGGGCCGGCCACGATGAAGTTGCTGCGCACGATGTCGCGCCCGGCGCTGACGATGGAAACGTCATGATCCGAGCCGTGCGTGAACAGATTGCCCATGGAATTGGCCATCGTGTCGGTGCCAAACATGCCGGGCACCAGCAAGGGCTCATCGTAGGAGGTGCCGCTGTTGACGATGTCGCGCCCGGCCATCATGCGCACGGCCCCGGCATTGAGATACCAGGACTGGCCGCCCATGCGGCCCGAGGTGAACTCGAAGCGTTCACCCACCCTCAGGCCGACGATGTCGCCTTGCGCCGCCCGGATCTGCGCCGGCGTCTCCGGCCCTGCTCCGACCACCGTGTAAGAACCGTTCGCCAGCAGGTCCAGCGGCAGACCCAGCGCGCCCGGCGCGCGCACGCCGGACAAGCCGGGCGCGAACGGCGTGGCCAGCGCCGACAGATCGGCGCCGGAACGATTGACGGCATAGCCGCTGGCATAGATCGAACCGCCCGCCAGCAGTTCCAGCGCGCTGTTGGGCGACGGCGCCAGCAGCATGGAATAGCCCAGTGCCCTGTCCAGGCCGCGCGCGGCGGACGGCCCCATATAGATGCTGCCCGACGGCGCCGCGGCGGTGAAGATGGACGGATAGGTGAAATGGATGCCGGTCAGGCCGGCCGTCGGCGTCAACCCGTTCCAGTTGCTGTCCGCCAGCTGCGAGCCGGGCGTCAGGTTGCCGCCGGCCGAGTACATGCGGATCGCCGACGACGGCGTCCACAGGCTGAACCAGCCTTCGCCCGCCTGCAAGTAGTCCAGCGGCGTGAGCCGGCCGGGATCGCGCACCGTGCCCAGCACCAGGTCGCCGTGCGCCTCCAGGTTGAACACGGCATCGCCCGGCATCAGCGCCAGGCCCCCGCCAGCCAGCGCCATGGTGGACGCGTAGGCGTCATAGGCGCGGATCTCCTTCAGATCCTGCATCATCGCGAAAGGACCGTAGCGCCGCTCGATGGTGCCCTGCACGCCGGCCCGGATGTCGGCGCGGCCGCGCAGGTTGGCGGCCAGCCCGTTCAGCGCCATGTGGCTGTTTTCGTAGCGGCCGGCATTCAGGCCCATATAGGCGCTCTGCGTGGGATTGAGCCCGCCGCCGATGCGCACGTCCATGTCGCCGCCCCCCGTCTGCAGCAGCGAGCCGTCGGCGCGGGCGCGGCCGGTGGCGCCCACCGCCAGCACCAGGCCCTGGCTGCGCGGCGATTCGCCGTTGATCCATTCGGTGATCGGATTGCCGACCCGGGTGACCGCGCCGGCATCGCCGCCCACGTCCACGCGCAGATCGCCGCCACCCAGCGTGCCGAAGCCCGTGAAACCCACCAGGTACGGCGCGTCGGCGCCGCGGATGTAGGTGCCGAAGTTGATCCACCACGCCGAACTGGACGCGTCGGCCTGGCGCCACAGCCAGTTGGACGGATCGGTGTTGGGCATCTGCGTCATGCGCTGGCCTTCGCCGGCATAGCTGCCATTGCTCCAGCTGTCGCCCGCCAGGTCGCGGCCGGCGCGCACCAGCACGTTGCCGCCGCCTTCCGGGTACCAGGCGCGGTAGGTCCGGTCGTCGCCGGCCACCAGCTTTTCATAGTCCTGGCTGCGCTTGTCCAGCACCTTGCCGTCCTCGGCGCTGACCGCGCGCGCACGCTGGAAGGCCGCGTCCACGCCGGCGGCCTGGGTGCCGGCCGTGTACACGCCGAACGGCGACTTCATGCGCAGGTCGCCGCCGGCCACCAGCTCCAGGTCGCCGGCGCCGGTGCGCAGCACGCTGAAGGCCGGGCTGGCGATCTGGCGGTCGAGCAGGCGGCCTATGGTTTCGACCGGCGGCGTGCCGGGCAGCATCTGCCCCTGGGGCAGGCAGATGCCCGCGTCGACGCAGACCAGATCTTCCCAGACCTTGGGCACGGGCGCGCCGACCACCACCGGCTCGTCCAGCATGCCGTCGTACCACTCCTTGCCCATCTCGGTCCAAAGGTAGCGGACCTTGTCGCAGACGCCGTCGTTGCACTGCGCGGCGACCGCGTCCGACACCGGCTGGCCCAGCTTCAGTTCAGGATGCGAGCCGCCGAAGGTCAGCATGCAGACATCGTTGCAATACCAGAGACCGAGCGGACCGCCTGGCGTGCCGGGCGTGACGAAGATCTCGTGCTTGTCATACACCGTGTAGTGCGAATCGGCCAGGATCAGGTTGCCGGCCCCGTCGCGCGCCCGCGCGATGCGACTGTCGGCGGCCGTGGGATCGGCGCCGGCCACCGCGCGCAGCGACCAGGACTCGGATCCGGCCGGCAGCATCGAGGCCACCGCCCAGTTGCGGCCCATGTTGCCCTGGCCGTCGGCCGGACGCAGCGGCAGCACCATCGGATCGCCAGGCAGCCTGACGTTCGTCATCGACGGCAGCAGCGCGCCCATCTTCAGCGTCAGCTCGCCATTCAACGTCATGCGGGCGGCCAGCGGCGCGCCCGCCGGCCACAGCATGGCCTTGGCCGCCGTCTGCGCCGGCGTCACGAAACCTGCGCCCAGCCGCGCATTGACGGGCAGCGTCACGGCCTCGCCCAGCAGCGTGCCGGCGGCGTACAACAGCGCGCCGTCGGCCGCCAGCACCGGGCCGCCCAGGACCGTATTGGCCGGAATCGTCAGCGGCGCGGCCAGCGTCACCGCCACCGGCAGACGTTGTCCTGCGTCCACGCTGAAATCCTTGACCGGCAGGTCATAGTTCAGCGTGCGCTGCGGCGGAAAGATCGAGCCGTCGGCCAGCTTCACGCCGCCCACGGGCAGGACCATGTCGCCGCCGAAGGACAGCGCGCCGGGCTTGAGCACCCAGCCATCATCGTCCGGCGTGACCGGCGGCGGCGCGAAGCCGTCGTTGATGCTGCCGTAGACATGCAGGTCGCCGCCGGCGCGCAGGGTCAGGAAGCCGGATTCGCCCGAGCCGATCAGCGCCGTCCGCGAGCGCGCCGGATCGATGCTGTCGTAGCGATGGCCGGACAGGTCCAGGTCACCGCGCACCACCAGGTCGCCGGCCGCGTACAGTTCCAGGCCCGGCCGCAGGTGCAGCGCATCCAGGTAGCGCGCATTGTTCAGGCCCGCCAGCCTGCCGCGCAGCAGCGCGGGATTGGCCAGCGCCGCCTGCATGAAGCGCTCGCTGTCCGCGTGGCGCTGGTTCAGGTAGTCCTGGTCCACATACTTGTAGGGCTTGCCGCCGGCCGCGTCGTTGCCGTCCAGCAGCACGGCGTCGCGATACATGGCGTTGACCACGATGGCGCGCGCGCCCTGGATGTCCAGCGCGCCCGACGCGTCGATCAGCATGTCGCCGCTGGTCTGGCCGGTGCGCGGCGCGTTCAGCGTCAGGGTGCCGCGCGCCCGGCCGTCCAGCCTGCCGGCCGGCGCATCGGTGCCGTGGCGCAGGTCGACGCGGGCACCCGACGCCAGCGTCAGCAGGCCGTCGGTGGCGCTCAGTTCCACGATGGCGCGGTTGGGGCTGTCGATGATCTGGCCACGGCCGTCCACGCGCAGTCCCGTGCCGTGCGCGTCCAGCACGGCCTGGCCGCCGATCGTCAGGCCGTGCCGCGCCGCCAGCCGGATCGCGCCGACCTCGATGCCGCTGGCGTCGATGCGCCCGGCCACGGTCAGACTGCCTGCATCCAGCGACACATTGATTTCGCCCGCCTTCAGGCCATCGCCGATCACCAGGTCGCCCTGCTTGAGCTGGAAGCTGCGCCCGCCGTACATGCCGGCGGTGTTCAGGCGCGCGTTCAACGCGGCGAAGGCCTCGCTGGGCGTGCCATCTCCCAGCCGCTGCGCCGCGATGTCGATCGCGCCGGCGCGGAACGGCACCAGCGTGCCGCCGGCATCGGTCCAGCCGCTGGCCGCGCCGAGCAGCGTGCCGCGCAGATCGACCCGGCCGGCGGCCGGGTCGACCGCGCGCGCCGTCAGCGAACCTGCCTGGTTGAAACGCGCCGACACATCGATCACGCCGCCCTCGGCCTGCAGGATGTTGCCACGCGCGCTGTCGAGCAGCACGTCGCCGCCCCAGCTGTAGCGCGTCAGTTCGCCGAAGGCCGCGCCCCGGCCCCCGGCATCCAGGCGCGAACGCGCGCCCAGCACGATGTCGCCGTCGGCCTCGATGCGGATGCGGCCGCTGGGCGCGGCGAGCTGCGTGTCGACGAAGACCGACGCGCCCTTCAGGCCCAGTTCCGCGCCCAGCCCGGATGCCGTGGACGGCGCCGCGCCGTCGCTTGCGGTCACGCGCAGCGCGCCGCCCGCCGTCATCCGAATCACCGAGCCGGCCTCGCCCGTCAGCACGGGCGTGCGGATCAGCAGGTCGCCGCCGCTGTAGCGATAGCCCACGCCGCTCTCGTAGCCGTCCTGGCTGCGGTAGACGGACAGGCTACCGCGCTGGTTGGCGGTCAGTCGCCGGCTCGCGTCCAGCACCACGGACGAGAAGCCCAGCGCCAACCGGCCATCGCGCCGCAGGCCATCCGGCTGCGCCTGCGCGCCGTAGCCCAGCACGATCTCCTCGGCCTCGATCGCCAGCGTGCCCGCGCCGGTGCCGGCGCCGCCCGCCACAACCGAGGCCGGCGCGGCGGCCGAGCCCGGCCCCACCACGCGCGGCCTGCGGATCGCCGCCCCGTCGCC
>NZ_JAGTJY010000273.1:0-5444 GCF_018195695.1 Achromobacter sp. Marseille-Q0513
GCCACGTCCAGCACGGGCTGGCCCTTGTCCAGGCGCGGCGTGACCCAGTTCTTGGCGGGGAGTTCGAGCCAGGACAGATCCTGGCGCAGGCGCGTTTCCAGCGCGGCGAGGCCGGCAGCGGGGTCATTCATGGCGGGGTGTTTCCGTATGGGGGGCGTCGGCGGCGCGGGCCGGGGCAGGTTCGGCGGCGGCTTCGCCGGGGCCGTCGGGCAGGCTGGGCGCGTCGTCGCCGTAGACCGATTGCAGCAGCGCGCCGTGCTCGCAGGCTTCATGCCGGACGAAGCCGGGCAGCAGCGCGGCGGCGGCCTCGGCCAGCGCGGCGGCGGTGGCCAGGCAGGCGGACGAGGGCGGCTGGGCCTGCGGCGTGATGACGCCGAAGAAAAAGGGTATGTCCAGGTCGATGGAACGGATCGCCACGCCCGGCATGGGCGTGCCGTAGGCGGTGACCGGCTCCAGCACCGACACGCCCAGGCCGGCGCGCACGGCGGCCAGCGCGTTGATGGACGAGTTGGTCTCGATGGTGCCGGCGGCCGGCGCGTTGGCCGCCAGCGCGGCGTCCAGGCGGCGGCGCAGACGGTAGGGATTGGCCATGGTGATGAGCCGGCGGCCGGCCAGCGCCGACACCGGCACCACGTCGTGCGCGGCCAGCGGATCGTTTTCCGGCAAGGCGACCACGCAGGCGGCCTGGCCGATCCAGTGCACCGTCAGGCCGCGATGCTCCAGCGGCAGGCTGGTCACGCCCAGCTGGGCGGCGCCGGTCAGCACCGCGTGCACCACGCGCTCGGGCGAGGCGCTGCGCAGCTGGATGCGGCCTGGGCCGGGAGGGGCGGCTGGGTGCGCGTCCGGGTGTGCGTCTGGGTGTGCGGCTTGATCGGCGGCGCGGCGGGAGGCGTCCGCGCCCGCCTGCATGCGCTGCAAGGCGGCGGGCACCAGGCCGGCGGCCAGCGCCGGCGTGGCGGCGATCAAGAGGGGCTGGGCCTGGCCGCGCGCGATCTCGCCGGCGCGCTCGCGGATCTGCCGCATGCCGGCCAGCGCCCGCTCCACGTCCTCGTACAGCAGGAATCCTTGCTCGGTGGGCGTGACGCGCGGACCGCTGCGCGAGAACAGGGCATAGCCGATCTCGGCTTCCAGCTCTTGCAGCAGCCGGCTGATCGCGGGCTGCGATCGGCCCAGCAGGCGACCGGCGGCGGTGACGCTGCCGGTGGACATGACGGCCGCGAAGGCCTCGAGTTGACGCAGTTCCATCTGGTTTGACTTATGCTAAGGACGAATTCTTACGCTTGCAGTATGCGTCCGGCAAATAATTAAAGGGCATAAGTAAATTCCCTTTCTGGGGTTTTCCCTGGGAAATTCATTACTTTCAGTTATTTATCAGCGGGATGGGGGCGCCTGCCACGCCGAGGCGTGCGCGACTGCGTGCATTCTTTAGCCGGCCTGGGGCGTTGATCCGGCCTGTGGCAGGCGGGCCGCGCCTCGGGATCGGGCACAATGCGCCTGCCGCGCGAACTGCCGTAAGGAGAGTGGAAGTTGATGATCAGATATTGCTCTGCCCTGTTGATCTGCGCCTCGCTGGCGGGCTGCATGACCGTGCCAGTCGATGTCGAGACCGGGCCCAGGGCGCCTGCGTCGGCCTTTCTGGATCCGTCGCTGTTGCAGTCCGCGCCGGACAAGGGCGAGATCCGAATCGCGCGCGACGCGGGCGTTTCCGGGGCGGCCGTCAATGTGCTCATTTATCTGGATGGCAGACATGTGGTCAATGTCGATGCCAACCGGGTAGCGGTGCTGCGCGTGCCTGCCGGCATGCGCAAGATCGGAATCCAGTACTTCAACGTGTCCGAACCCGTCGAGTATCACGAGCTGCGGGTCGAACCAGGCAAGCACTATGACTATCGCATCAGCGGCACTGCGGGCTTGCTCATGGGCGAGTGGCGCTTCGAGCGTCTGAACTAGCGCCGGTGTCCGCTGCTGGTGCCCGGTACCAGCGCTCCGGGTCTATGACAGGGCGGCGGGTTCCCGGACCGCCCTGGCGCCCGGTGTCGGATTTGTCGCGCTCGAGGACGAGGCCATTTCGTAGCGGTTGCGCCCGGCGGCCTTGGCCGCGTACAGCGCGCCGTCGGCCTGCGCGAGCAACGCTTCCAGATGCCTGCCGTCCCGCGGAAAGCAGGCGATGCCGATCGAGGCCGTGACGGATGCGAGGATGCCGGGATAGGGCTCGGCCAGCGCCTGGTTGAGCTTGCGCGCCACGTCCCGCGCCGTGTCCGCGTCCGCGCCATCGAGCAGCACCACGAACTCGTCGCCGCCGAAGCGCGCCACGATGTCGGTGGCGCGCAAGGCGGCGCTCATGCGTTCCGCCGCGATCTTCAGCACCAGGTCGCCCGAGCTGTGTCCCTGGGTGTCGTTCACCGCCTTGAAGTGATCCAGGTCCAGCGCCAGCAGCGCGGCGGGCCGGGCGCTGCGCTCGCCCGCGGCCAGCGCGCGGGCCGCCAGTTCGCAAAAGAGCAGGCGATTGCTCAGCGAGGTCAGGGGATCGTGGTACGCCTGCCGGCGGGCCTGGGACAGCATGCGGGACGCGTGCAGCAGGGACCGGCCCAGCATGGCGGTCTCGCTGTAGCGGCTTTCGGGCACGTCGATGGCCTCGCCGCGTCCCAGCGCGATCGCCGGCGGGACCAGCGCGGCGACGGCATGCTCGATCCGGGTCGCCAGGCGGTAGGCCGCCCAGATGCCGGCGGCGATGATGGTCAGCCCGGCGCAGGCGCCCCAGATCAGCGAGCGCCACAGGTCCGCCGTCAGGGCGGACAGGGGCGCGCCCACCGCCACGGTCCAGCGCCCGTCGCGGCTGCGGCTGAAGGCGGTCAGCACCGGGATGCCTTCCTTGGTTTCGCTGCGCAGCGTGCCTTCGCGTTCGCGCGCGGCGGCGGCGGCCAGCGATGGCACCGCGTGCTGGCCGACGTAGCGCGATTCCTCGCGCGTGCGGCCCACGATCAGCCCGTCGTCGTCCAGCGCCGCCGCCACCCAGCCGTCCGGCATGGCCTGCCGGCGCAGCGCCTGGCCGATGCGTTGCGGCCGGATCTGCGCATACAGGCCATAGCGCACTTCGCCACGGATCTCGACGGGTATGCCGATGGCCAGCATCGGCTCATTGTGCAGGGCGGTGCTGAACAGGCCGGCCATGACGATGTCGCGGCTGCGTCCCATCTTGGCCAGCGCCGCGTCGGACAGGGCGCTGCGGATCGCCGGCCCGGGATTGGGCATGCCGCTGTCGGCCAGCGGCACGCCCTTCGGGTCCAGCAGCATGTAGCCGTCCACGTTCTGCAGGCGCAGCGCGTCGCCCAGTCGCCGATGGAAGGCCGGCAGCGCGCCGCGTTCGAGTTCGTCTTCGGTGGCCAGGATGCGCAGGCCGGTTTCCACGCCGCGCAGCTCGCGTTCCAGTTCGCCCGCGAGGCTGCGGGCGGAAGCCAGCGCGGCCTCGTATACCCGTTCCTTGCGCAGCAGGAAGTCTTCGTAAGCGGCGCCTGCCGCCACGAAAATCGTCGGCGCCGTACAGGCGATGCCGAGCAGCAGCAAGGCGCGCCGGATGGAGGGAAGCCGTCCGGCGGAGGCGGCGCTGCGGTGAGGATTCGTCATTTTTCTTCAAAAGCGCTCGTTTTCCGGCCGGTTTGCGAGCATTTACGCGATTTTGAATACCATGCCGGGCTACTGCGCGGTATTATTTTCGCCTGCAACATTCGCAGTGCTTCTGATCACCATCAACAAGGCGTGAGATGGGGGGCGGTTCGAATGAGCAAGCTCGCGACGACACTTGTTTTGGTTTGCGCAATGCTGGTCGCTGCAGTGGTTCCCACATTCATGGGGATCGCGCTGCTGGACTATTTTGCGTTTGAACGGGCCAAGAATCAGGCCCAGACCGTGTCCAAGGCCGTGCTCAAGCGCGCCGACGACGTGCTGACCCAGTTGTGGGAAGTCAGCCGGACGCTCGGCGACATGGGCAACAGTCCGCCCTGTGCGGCCTTCGCCCGCGCAGAGATGGGCAAGCTGGTGCTGCAGTCGCCGCTGCTGCGCGCCATCGCGGTGCTGGACGGATCGCGCGTGGCCTGTTCCTCGCTGGGCCACAGCATGGACAAGGTGGATATCGGCCAGCCCGATTTCGTGTCCGTGCGCGGTGTCAAGGTCTGGAGCGACGTGGTGCTGCCGGCCGCGCCCAATCTGCACTACAGCGCGCTGGCCGACGGCGGCTATGCCATCTTCCTGAATCGCGGCGACTTCCTGGGCGCGGCGGAACTGCTGGCTCCACACATGACGCTGGGGCTGGCGTATCCGGGCACGGCGGCGCAATTCCTGGGCAGCGGCAACGTCGACCCCGCCTGGATGGAAGGCCTGGAGGATCGCGTGCCCGTGACCGAGGAGCGCGCCGGCGCCGTCGTCGCGCTGACGCCGTCGTCGAAGTTCTCTTTCTTCGCCATGGCGACCCTGCCCAAGCATGCCTATCTGCACGACATGGCGCTGACCCGGTGGATCGTCGGCGTCACGGGCGCGCTGGCCGGGCTGCTGGTGTTCACGGTGATCTTCTGGCAGTCGCGGCGCGCGCTGGATCTGCGCACGCAGTTGCAGCGTGCCATCCACAACCGGGATTTCTATCTGGCCTATCAGCCCATCGTCGACCTGCGCAGCGGCGCCTGGGTCGGCGCCGAGGCGCTGTTGCGCTGGCGGCGGCCGCTGGGCGCCGAGGCGATCGGCCCGGACATCTTCATTCCGGCCGCCGAACGCTTCGGGCTATCCGGAGACCTTGCCACGATGGTGTTCGACCTGGCGCGCCAGGACATTCCGGTCATCGCCGCGCAGGCGCCCGATTTCTATGTGTCGCTGAACCTGGCGCCCAGCGAGCTGTGCTCGGGCAAGGGACGCGCCCTGACCCAGCGCCTGCTGGAAGTGACGGGCCGGGATCCGAAGCTGTTATTCATCGAGCTGACCGAGCGCGGCCTGCTGGAGCAGAACGCCAAGGAACGCATCGAGGAACTGCGCGCGCTGGGCGTGCGGATCGCGATCGACGATTTCGGCACCGGCTATTCGAGCCTGGCCTACCTGGCATCCTTTTCGCTGGATTACCTGAAGCTGGACAAGCTCTTCACGCAGGGCATCGCGGACAAGGGGCCGCGCCGGACCGTGGCGATCCAGATCGTCGAACTGGCCCGGTCGCTGGACCTGGACGTCATCGCCGAAGGCGTGGAAACCACCGAGCAGGCCATGGCGGTGTCCACGCATGGCGTGGCCAAGGCGCAGGGCTGGCTGTACGGGCGCGCGGTGCCGCTGGATGAATTGCTGCGACGCTTGCCGGAAGGCTTGCGGCCACCGCCGCGCGCGCCGCAGGCCATCGCGCAGGAAGTGCCCGCGAGCTAGTGTGCTGTCCCGCAGATACGCCCGCACGAAATCCACCCCTAGCCGCCATG
>NZ_JAGTJY010000274.1:0-5432 GCF_018195695.1 Achromobacter sp. Marseille-Q0513
GTCCTGTTCAGGGGATGTCGACCATCTGCATGCGGCGGGTCAGCACGCCGACCCGCGAGTTCAGATAGTTGGAGTTGCGGTTGCGATCGTAGAAGCGCGGGGTGGGGAGCATGGCGGCCAGGCGGGCCGACTGGCTGGCGCCCAGGCCGGCGGCCGAGGCGTTGAAATAGTGCTTCGCGGCCGCTTCGGCGCCGAACACGCCCACGCCCCATTCGGCCACGTTCAGATACAACTCCAGGATCCGTTCCTTGCTCATGACGTGTTCGATCATGTAGGTCAGGACCAGTTCCTGGCCCTTGCGCACATAGCTGCGCGAACTCGACAGGAACAGGTTCTTGGCCAGCTGCTGGGTGATGGTGGAGCCGCCGCGCATCTTGCTGCGCCCGGCCTCCTCCTGCTTCTGGTTGTATTCCCAGGCCTTGCGGATAGCCTCCCATTCCACGCCGTCATGCTCGGTGAAATTCGAGTCCTCGGCCGCCACGACCGCCCGCTTCAGGGAGTTGCTGATCTTGTCGTAGGGCACCCATTCATGCTGCAGGCGGAAGTCGGCGTGGCCTTCGCTGAGCCGCGCGTACTCCTCGCGCATCACCGCGCTGGTGCCGGGGTTCTGGTACTTGTACCAGACCACCAGGCCGAACAGCCAGAACTGGTACAGCAGCACGGCGCAGACCAGCGCCATCATCACGCCGGTGATGATCCGGAACCAGGACCTGCGGCCCTTGCCGGCGCGGCCCGCCATGCCTTCAGCGTCCCGCCGCCAGATCGGCGCGCAGCGCCGCCAGCACGGGCTCGGGATCGGGCCGCAGGCCGTGCCAGATATGGAAGCTCTCGGCCGCCTGGCCCACCAGCATGCCCAGGCCGTCCGCCGTGCGCGCGGCGCCGTCGGCCCCGGCCTGTTTCATGAAGGCGGTGGGGGCGGCGCCGTACATCATGTCGTAGGCCAGCGCGCCGGGGGCATACAGGCCGCCGGGCAGGTCGGGGGCGGCATCGGCCAGCCCGCTGGCGGTGGCGTTGACGACCGCGTCCCAGCCGCCGGGCGTTGCCGCCTCGGCGAGCGTGCCGGCCGTGACCTGGATCGGCAGGCCGGCGCCGCTGGCGCGCCATGCCTCGGCCAGTTCGAGTGCGCGGGCGGCGGTGCGGTTGACGATATGGATGCGGGCGCAGCCGGCCTGCGCCAGCGGCTGCAGCACGCCGCGGGCGGCGCCGCCGGCGCCGACCAGCAGCACGCGGGCGCCGTCCAGGCGCAGGCCCAGGCGCAGCAGGTCCGACACCAGGCCCACGCCGTCGGTGTTGCAGCCGTGCCAGGCGCCGTTGCGCCAGGACAGCGTGTTGACGGCGCCTGCCAGCCTGGCGCGGTCGGACAGGTTGCCGGCCGCCAGCGCGTAGGCCTCCTGCTTGAAGGGCACCGTCACGTTCAGTCCCAGCCCGCCCTCGGCGACGAAGGCCGCCGTCGTCGCCACGAAAGCGTCCAGCGGAGCCAGCAGCCGGTCATAGCGCAGCGCCCGGCCGGTCTGGCGGGCGAACATGGCATGGATCTGCGGGGAGCGGCTGTGGGCGATCGGGTTGCCGATCACGGCGTAGCGGGCCTCGGTCATGGGGCTTGGGTTTCCAGGGTGTCGTTGACGAAGTGCCAGCTGCGGGTGATGACCAGCACGTCGGTGTCGCGCGCGATCTCGGGCGGGAAGGGCGGGAACGGCGCGGCCAGCTGCACGATGCGCCGCGCGGCCTGGTTCAGCACCGCGTGCGGGGACGGCTCGTCGATCTCGACGTTGGCGATGCTGCCGTCGGCGCGGATCGACACGGTCAGGCGCAGCGAGCCGTAGATGCGGCCGCGCGCCTCGTCCGGGTAGTGCTGCGTGCCCACGGATTCCACCCGGGTGCGCCAGGCGTCCAGGTAGGCGGCGTAGCGCGAGGCTTCGGCCGACGGCGCCACGAATTGCTTGCGCGGTTCCGCGCTGTACTGCTGCACGCGCGCGGCCAGGGCCGCCACCTGGGAATTCTGGATCACGCTGGCCTGCTCTTCGGCGTCACGGCCATGGTCGGCGCCGTCCGGCCAGGGATTGACGGCCTGGCGCTCGGCGCCGGCCTTGTCGCGGGCCTGCAGCTGGGTCATCAGGCGGGTCTGCTCGGCCTCCAGCTGGACCTGGCGCTTGCGCATGGCTTCCAGCACGATGGTCTCGGCCGAGGCGCCGGTCTGGGGCAGCGGGGTGGTGGCCAGGCCGCGTTCGGCGTTGCCGCCGCCGCTCATCTGGTTCTGGGCCTGGGCGCGCGGGGCGTCGGGCGGGGTCTCGCTGCGGGCGTTCAGCAGCAGCACTTCCAGGCTGGGAGAGGCGGGCTTGCTCAGGGCGGGCGCGCCAAAGCGCCACGCCAGCGCGCCGGCGTGCACCAACAGCGAGATCGCCAGGCCGATGCGCAGGTAGTGCTGGGCGGGCGCGCCCAGCCACCGCAGGTAACGGCTCGGCGGGGAGGGGGAATCAGCAAGGCTTTGCACGCAGGCATTGTAAGCCCGGCGCAGCTTGCAGACGTGTGTCAGGGACGGGCGCCGCCGCGGGCGGCGGCGCCTGCCGGAACGGATCGATTACTGATTGGGGAACACCCACACATGCCGGGCCGGCAGGGCCAGGCGGCAGGCTCCGGGTTCGCGGCCCTCGGCGCCGTAGGCGCGCAGCGCCAGGGCGGCCGGGTCGGCCTGGGAACCGCGGAACACGTACTCCCAGCGGTCGCCCAGGTACATGCTGGTCACCAGCGGCAGCTCCAGGTGGTTGCCGTCGGGATCGTCCGCCAGGCGCACCTGTTCCACCCGGATCACGGCCGTGGCATCCTGGCCGGCGGCCAGTCCGGGCGCGGCCTTGCCCCACAGCGCCCAGCCGGCGCCCTCGATGCGGGCCTGGCCGTCGCGCAGTTCGGCCACCTTGCCGCTCAGGCGGTTGTTGCTGCCCATGAACTCGGCGGTGAACAGCGTGTTGGGCGAGCCATACATTTCCTGGGGCGTGCCCTGCTGCTCGATCTTGCCGTTGTTCAGCAGCAGGATGCGGTCGGAGATGGCCATGGCCTCGCTCTGGTCGTGCGTGACCATCAGCGCCGACAGGCCCAGGCGCACGATCAGCTCGCGCAGGAAGGCGCGGGCCTCTTCGCGCAGCTTGGCGTCCAGGTTGGACAGCGGCTCGTCCAGCAGGATCACGGGCGGGCTGTACACCAGCGCGCGGCCGATGGCCACGCGCTGCTGCTGGCCGCCGGACAGCTGGTGCGGATGGCGCTGGCCGAGCTTGCCCAGGCCGAGCTGGTCCAGCACGGCCTGCACGCGTTCGCGCACCTCGGCTTGCGGCGTCTTGCGCAGCTTGAGCGGGTAGGCGACGTTGTCGAACACGGTCTTGTGCGGCCACAGCGCATAGGACTGGAACACCAGGCCCAGGTTGCGTTCCTCGGCCGGGATCTCGCTGCGCGCGGCGCCGTCGTAGACCACGCGTTCGCCGATGGTGATGCGGCCGCGCTTGGGGCCTTCCAGGCCGGCGACGGCGCGCAGCAGCGTGGTCTTGCCGCTGCCGGACGGGCCCAGCAGGGATACCACTTCGCCCTGGCGCAATTGCATCGACACGCCCTTGAGCACCGGGTTGTCGCCGTAGTCCAGGTGCAGGTCTTCAACAGAAAGCTCAATCATGAAGTTTGACTCCGAATCGCAGGGCGATGCCCAGGCCGATGACGACCAGAACGATATTGATGAAGGAAAGCGCGGCCACGATGTCGATGGCGCCGGAGGCCCACAAGGACACCAGCATGGAGCCGATGGTCTCGGTGCCGGGCGACAGCAGGTAGACGCCGGTGGAGTATTCGCGCTCGAAGATCAGGAACATCAGCAGCCAGGAGCCGATCAGGCCGTACTTGGCCAGCGGCACCGTCACGTGGCGGGTGACCTGGCCGCGGCGCGCGCCGGCGCTGCGGGCGGCCTCTTCCAGCTCGGGGCCCACCTGCAGCAGCGTCGACGAGATCAGGCGCAGGCCATAGGCCATCCAGACCACGGTGTAGGCCAGCCACACGCTGAAGATGGTGCTGCGCATGGAGCGCAGCCATTCGATGAAGTTCTCGCGCAGCCATTCGGCGAAGGGCAGGCCCGACAGCCAGCCGCCCAGGTCGGCGTCCAGCGCGTTGTCCAGCCACATCGGCACGAACAGGAACACCCACAGGAAGGCCAGGCCGGCCAGCAGGCCGGGCACCGCGCGCGGCACCAGCACGCTGTAGTCCATGAAGCGCGTGACGTTGTCCGGCTTGCGGTGCATCGCCAGGCCCACGAAGGTGTAGCAGAACACGGCCAGCGCGCCGCCGAACACGCCGATGGCGACCGAGTTGACGATGGCGCGCATCAGGTTGGGCTGCGAGAGCACGGTGCGGAACGCGTCCAGCGACAGCACGTCCAGCAGCGACACGCCCATGCCCCAGTTCGACACGAAGGCGCGCAGCAGCACGCCCAGCAGCGGCACCACGATGGTGACCAGCAGCCAGAACGCGACGACCGCGCCCGCCACCCAGCGCCACTTGCCCAGCGGCAGCGGGCGCGCGCGCGAGGCCTTGCCCTTGACGGTGACGAAGCGGTTGGCGGTGCGCATCAGGCGACGCTGCAGCATCACCAGCGGAATGGTCATGCAGATCAGCACCACGGCCACGGCCGCCATCAGGTGGTAGGACGGGATGCCGAGCTTGTTGGTCAGCTTGTACAGATAGGTCGCCAGCACCAGGTTGCCTTCGGGGTCGCCCAGCACCAGCACCAGGCCGAACACCTCCAGGCCCAGGAAGAACAGCAGCACCGTGGCGTACAGCATGGCCGGCCGCACCATCGGCAGGCTGACCGAGACCATCACGCGCAGCGGCGAGGCGCCGGCCACGCGCGCGGCTTCCTCGACGTCCGAGCCCATGCTGCGCAGCGCCGACGAGATGTACAGGTAGGCGTGCGGCACGTGGGTCAGGCCGGCGATGATGACGATGCTGGTGAGCGAATAGACGTTCCAGGGCACGAAGCCCAGCAGGCTCTGCGCCCAGGTCGAGAAGAAGCCGACCGGGCCGGCGGCCACCACGTAGCCGAAGCCCAGCACCATGGGCGACACGAAGATCGGCACCAGGATCAGCGGCTCGATCCAGCGGCGACCCGGCAGGTCGGTGCGGATCATCAGGAAGGCCAGCATGCCGCCCAGCGGAATGGCGATGGCGGCCAGGCCGAAGGCCAGGATGAAGCCGCTCTTGAGCGCCTTGTAGAAATCGGAATCCGCGAAGATGAAGCGGAACGCGTCCAGGCTGAAGACCTTGGACGGCGAGAAGAAGGGCGCGGACAGAAAGCTCTGGATGATGATGAACGACAGCGGCACGTAGATGGCCAGGGCCGTGATCAGCACCACCACGCCGCGCGGCAGGGACTGCCATTTTCTGCGCAATGACTGCATGGG
>NZ_JAGTJY010000275.1:0-5428 GCF_018195695.1 Achromobacter sp. Marseille-Q0513
GGGCGGGTCAGCGTGACGACCCAGCTCATGCGCAGCGAGCAGCCGGACCGCGCCGACCAGCAGGCGCTGCGCTTCACGGTGGCCGACACCGGCCCGGGCTTCCCGCCGCAGGTGCTGCAGCGGGCCTTCGAGCCCTACGTCACCACCAAGTCCCACGGGACTGGGTTAGGATTGGCGATCGTGCGCAAGATCGTTGAAGAACATGGCGGCCGGATCGACCTTGCCAACCGCAAGGACGGCGGCGCGCGGATTTCCATCTTGTTGACCCGGCTCGCGCCGGGAGCCGATACTATGGACGCGACCGCGCAAGAAAAGGATAATGCGGCTACGCAATAGGTGGATGCTTTATGGCCAGAATCCTGGTGGTTGACGACGAAGTCGGTATTCGCGAACTCTTGTCGGAAATCCTTTACGACGAAGGACACACGGTCGAATTGGCCGAAAACGCGGCGCAAGCGCGCGCCGCGCGCCTTCGCATGCGTCCCGACCTGGTGTTGCTGGACATCTGGATGCCCGACACCGATGGCGTGAGCCTGCTCAAGGAATGGGCCTCGCAGGGCATGCTGGACATGCCGGTGATCATGATGAGCGGCCACGCCACCATCGACACCGCGGTCGAGGCCACCCGCATCGGCGCCATGGATTTCCTGGAAAAGCCGATCACGCTGCAGCGCCTGCTCAAGACCGTCGCCGCCGGCCTGGCGCGCGGCCGCGCGCCGCATCCGGCGCCGGCGGCCGCTCATCCGGCCATCGCCAGCGCCGCCGTGGCCCTGGAAGACGAGCTCGACCCGCCGCCCCTGACCACCGCGTCGGCCGGCGAAGTGCCCGTCACGTCCAACGGCCAGCTGGGCAGCATCTCGCTGGACCAGCCCCTGCGCGAGGCGCGCGACGAGTTCGAGCGCATCTATTTCGAGTACCACCTGGTCCGGGAAAGCCACAGCATGACCCGGGTGTCCGAGCGCACCGGCCTCGAACGCACCCACCTCTACCGCAAGCTCAAGCAATTGGGCATCGAATCGGCCCGCAAGCGGGGCGCATGAAGATCCTGATCATGGGCGCTGGTCGCGTAGGCACCAGCGTGGCGGAGAACCTGGTGTCCGAGGAAAACGACATCACGGTCATCGATTCCGATCCCAGTCAGCTGCAATACCTGCAAGAGCACTTCGACCTGCGCGTGGTCCATGGCGACGGCGCGCAGGTGTCGGTGCTGGAAACCGCCGGCGCGGCCGACACTGACCTGTTCATCGCCTGTGCCGCGTCCGACACCGCCAACATGGTGGCGTGCAAGATCGCGCGCCAGCTGTTCAACATCCCGCGGCGCATCGCCCGCATCCGCTCGGCCGAGTTTCCCGAGCATCCCGAGCTGATGAGCGACGAGGGCTTCTGCATCGACGCCCTGATCAGTCCGGAGCGCAGCGTCACCACCTATCTGCACAGCCTGATCGAATTCCCCGAAGCCCTGCAGGTGGTGGAATTCGCTGAAGGCCGCGTCAGCGTGGTGACCGTGCGCGTCGGCCACGGCAGCCCGATGGCCCACCATTCCATCGACAAGCTGCGCGAGGTCTGGCCGGACGTGACCGCGCGCGTGATCGACGTGCTGCGCGGCGGGCGTCCGGTGCGCGGCGGCAGCGGCACCGTGATCGCGCCGGGCGACGAGGTGGTGCTGCTGGTCGACTCCCGCCATGCGCGCCGCGCCGTGCGCCAGCTGCGCGAAGCCGAGAAGGCCGTGCGCCGCGTCATGATCGCCGGCGGCGGCAACATCGGCCTGCGGCTGGCGCGCCAGCTGGCCGACGAGAACTACAGCGTGCGCATCATCGAGCACGACCTCAAGCGCTGCGAGTACCTGGCCACGCAGCTGCCCGACAACGTGCTGGTGCTGCACGGCAGCGGCACCGACGAGGACCTGCTCGAGCGCGAGAACATCGAGGACATGGACACCTGGCTGGCGCTGACCAGCGACGACGAAGACAACATCATGTCCTCGCTGCTGGCTAAGCGGCTGGGCGCGCGCAAGGTGATCGCGCTGATCAACCGCCAGGCCTACGGCGAGCTCATGCAGGGCAGCCATATCGACATCGCCGTGTCGCCGTCGCAGGCCACCATGAGCGAGCTGCTGCGCCATGTGCGGCGCGGCGACGTGGCCGCGGTGCACCGGCTGCGCCAGGGCGTGGCCGAGGCGCTGGAGGCCATCGCCCACGGCGACCGCTCCAATTCCAAGGTGGTGGGACGCCCGGTGGGCCAGATCAGCCTGCCCAAGGGCGCCAGCATCGGCGCGCTGGTGCGCGGCGACGAGATCATCCTGCCCGACGCCGACACCGTGATCGAGGCCGACGACCACGTGATCGTGTTCGTGCCCTCGCGCAAGCAGATGCCGCGCGTGGAAAAGCTGTTCCAGGTTTCCGCCTCTTTCTTCTAGCACGGACATGAAGCGCGTACTGGCCACCCTCTACATACTGGGCCTGACCATGGTGATGTTCGCCCTCACCATGCTGATCCCGCTGGTGGTCGCCTACGTCGGCCAGGACGCGGCGCGCGACGCCTTCCTGCACGGTTTCCTGCTGTCGATCGGCATCGGCGGCGGGCTGGCGGTGCTGACCCGGCGCAACCGCAGCGAATTGCGGGCGCGCGATGGCTTCGTGCTGGTGTCGGCCGTCTGGGCCGGCCTGCCGCTGCTGGCGGCGATCCCGCTGATGCTGTATTTCCATCGCGCCGGCATGCCGTTGTCCTTCACCGGCGCCTACTTCGAGGCCATGTCCGGCCTGACCACCACCGGCGCCACCGTGCTGACCAACCTGGACGCGCTGCCGCCGTCCATCAACCTGTGGCGCGCCACGCTGATCTGGATCGGCGGCATGGGCATCCTGGTGCTGGCCGTGGCTATCTTGCCGCTGCTGGGCGTGGGCGGCCACCAGGTCGTGCGCGCCGAGACGCCGGGCCCGATGAAGGACGAGCGCCTGACGCCGCGCATCGCCAGCACGGCCAAGGCGCTGTACGCGGTGTATTTCGTCTTTTCCATCCTCTGTTTCCTGTCCTACCGGGCCGTGGGCCTGTCCTGGTTCGAGGCCTGGTGCCACATGGCCACCACCATGGGCCTGGGCGGTTTTTCCACCTGGGACGACGGTTTCGCCCACTTCGATTCGGTGCCGGTGGAAATCGTGGCCATGGTGTTTATGCTGATCGCCGGCATCAACTTCGCCACCCACTTCAACGCCTTCCGCCAGCGCAGCGCGCGGGCCTACCTGCGCTGCCCCGAGGCCATTCCCTACCTGGTGGTCGTGCTGGGCGTGGGGCTGGTGATCTCGGTGTTCCTGTACGTCAAGGGCGTCTACGCCGAGCCGCTGCAGGCGCTGCGCTACGGCATGTTCAACACCATATCCATGGCGACCACCACGGGCTACGCCAACACCGATTTCGCCCAGTGGCCGCTGTTCGCGCCGCTGACCATGCTGCTGCTGTCGGGTTTCGCCACCTCGGCCGGCTCGACCGGCGGCGGCATCAAGATGATCCGCGCCATCCTGCTGATCAAGCAGGCGCGCAACGAGCTGGTCACCATGCTGCATCCCCACGCGGTCAGTCCGGTGCGGATCAACGGCCGGGCGGTGGAAGCCCGGACCATGGCCTCGGTGCTGGCCTTCATGCTGTTCTACGGGCTGTCCATCGCGGTGTTCACCAGCCTGCTGCTGCTTTCCGGCCTGGATCCCATCACGGCCTTCTCGGCCGTCTTTGCCAGCGTCAACAACACCGGTCCCGGGCTGGGTCCGGTCGGCCCGATGGGCAATTTCGCCGTGCTGTCCGACTTCCAGATCTGGGTCTGCACCTTCGCCATGTTGATCGGACGGCTGGAACTGCTGACCGTGCTGGTGCTCTTCACGCCGATTTTCTGGCGGAAATAGGCCTGGGCCGGGCCGTGCGCGACCCATTTTTGGCTCGAAATTCCTAAGGGATTACCCTTGTTCGGGTAATCCCATCCCGGCTCGAAAGCCTCATTAGGACTGGTCCGATCGGACGAATTGGCCGGCAAGCCCCGCCGTTCCTACGCTGTAAGTGCTTGCTCACATGGCGCCGTGGGAAGAACTCGTGTGTTTCCTGATGTTGCACACAAATGTCACGATTCTCCATCGTTTTGCCACAAACCTGCGGCTATCATGCGTCCATAAGCCGTCGTCTAGCGCCCCCCGGGAAGTTGCCGGGCTTCAAGGCCGAACGACGCATTCCCTCATCAAACATCCGAAGGAGTCCGAGATGGAACAGATTCCGTTCGTTTCGTCGGCCCCGAACACCCTGGGCATCGAGCTCGAGCTGCAACTGATCGACCCGACCAGCTACGACCTGACGGCAGCTTCCGACGAGCTGCTCGCCCAGATGGCCAACCACCCCATCGCCGACCGCGTCAAACCGGAAATCACGCGGTCCATGATCGAATTGAATTCCTCGGTGCACGAGCACCCCATGGGCCTCTTGGCCGAGATGCGCGAAATGCGCGACGCGCTGGTCGAGGCGGCGGACGCCGTCGGCGTTTCCGTGGCGGGCGGCGGCGCCCACCCGTTCATGCGCTGGCAGGAACGCTCCATTTCCGACACGCCGCGCTTCCAGTACCTGGCCGAAATGTACGGTTACCTGGCGCGTCAATTCACCGTGTTCGGCCAGCACATCCACCTGGGCGTGAAAACCGGGGACGACGCCATCCGGCTGGTGCGCCGCCTGTCGCCCTATGTGCCGCACTTCATCGCGCTGTCGGCGTCCTCGCCCTATTGCGAGGGCGTGGACACGCTGTTTTCGTGCTCGCGCCTGAATGCCGTCAACAGCTTCCCGCTGGCGGGCCACATGCCGCCGGAAGTGAAGGACTGGTACCAGTTCGAGGCCCACCTGTCGCAGTTGCGCGCCTATGGCCTGGCCGAAAGCATCAAGGACCTGTACTGGGACATCCGGCCCAAGCCTGAATTCGGCACGGTCGAGATCCGCGTTTGCGACACGCCGCTGACGGTCGAGCGCGCCTGCCAGATCGCCGCCCTGGCCCAGGCGCTGGCGGTGTTGCTGATGCGCGAGCCCGAGCCCAGCGACAAGGCCTGGCTGTGCTATCGCAGCAATCACTTCCAGGCCTGCCGTTTCGGCCTGCAAGGCAGCTATGTGACGCCCGAGGGCCAGCGCATGCGCCTGATCGACCACCTGCGCGCGCTGTTCCAGCGCCTGATGCCGGTGGCCGAGGAGCTGGGCACTGGCGACATGATCGCGGCCCTGCGCGACGACGCCATGCGCAGCGGCAACGATTCGCGCTGGCTGCGTAACCAGTTCCACCGCCTGCGCGACCTGCCGCTGGTGGTGGCGGCCATGTCCACGGCCTGCCCCGGCTCGAACCGCGAGCCGGCGCCGGCCGAGCCGGCCGCCGTGCTGCGCCGGCGCGTCCGCGCCACGTCCGAGCCCACGGCCG
>NZ_JAGTJY010000276.1:0-5401 GCF_018195695.1 Achromobacter sp. Marseille-Q0513
GCGCTGGTGCTGATGGACGGCGTGGTCACGCCGTCGCGCCGGATCAACGACAGCTTCGCGCTGGTGTCGACGGGCCGGCCGGACGTGGACGTGCTGCACGAGAACCGCAAGCTGGGCAAGACCGACAGCTCGGGCCACCTGCTGGTGCCGGATCTGATCCCGTACCAGGCCAATCGCCTGTCGATCGACGCCGAGAACCTGCCGGTCGATACGCGGCTGGAATCGACCAAGGCGGTGGTGGTGCCGCAGTCGCGCTCGGGCGTGGTGGCGAACTTCCAGCTGGAGCGCTATGTGGCGGCCACGGTGATCCTGAAGACGCCGGACGGGCAGTTCCTGCCGCCGGGGGCCGGGGTGCTGCACGCCGAGAGCGGCAAGCGCAGCGTGGTGGGCTATGACGGCATGACCTTCGTCGAGGACCTGCAGGCGTTGAATCACCTGACGGTGCGGGGCAAGGGCGCGTCCTGCCGCGCGCAATTCGAATATGGCGCCGAGCCCGGACGCCTGATGCCCACGCTGGGGCCCTATGTCTGCCATCCCTTGGAGGAACGCGAGCAATGAGACGTGCCATCGTGTTGATCGTCATGGCGTGGTGCTGGGCCGGGGCGGCGCAGGCGCAGAGCTGCAACCTGTCGGGCAGCGCGACCACCATCGACTTCGGCACGATCAACCCCTTGCTGCCGACGGACACGCTCAACAGTGGCGGGCTGATCAAGCTGGACTGTACGGGTCTATCGCTGTTCACGCGGGTGTGCATCAGCATCGGGGTGGGCACGACCAGTCCGTCGATCGCGGCGCGCGCGATGGGCAACGGCTCCTATCGCATGAACTACAACCTGTATACGGACTCCGGCTATTCCAACGTCTGGGGCGCCGCCACGACAACGGCGCCCACCTCTCAGTTGCTGACCGGCATCGGCGCCGGGTCGGTGTCGGCGACCGTCTATGCCAAGCTGCCGGGCGGCCAGAACACCGTGGCCATCGTGAACAATGCCGATACGCAATACATGGAAAGCTACACCACGGCCGCGCAGGCCAAGGTGGATGTGCAAAGCTTTCCGCTCAGCGGGCTGCTGCAGAATTGCCCGTTGAGCGCGCCTTCCCAGACCTTGCAGATCCCGTTGACGATCAAGGCGCTGGTGCAGAAGAACTGCACCATCTCCGCCACCAATCTCGTGTTCCCGGCCCAGGGGCTGCTGACGGCCCCGGTGCCGGGCAGCAGCCAGATCAGCGTGCAATGCACCAACAACAACGCGTATTCGCTGGCATTGAACGGCGGCACGGTGGGCGGCAACGTGCTGGCGCGCAAGATGAAGCACTCGACCGCCGCCGACACGGTCGGCTACCAGCTGTACCAGGGGTCGAACTACGCCGTCGTGTGGGGCGACGCGACGGGCGGCTCGCCGCTGGCCGGCCAGGGCACGGGCGCGGCGCAGAGCTATACCGTCTACGGCCTGGTGCCGGCGCAGGCCACGCCCAGGCCGGGCAGCTACAGCGATACCGTCACGGCCACCATCACATTCTGAGCCCGCGCCAGGGACGGGAGGGGGGCGCGCCCTACAGCGATTCCGGATCCCGCCGCAGCGAGAATCCCTGCGACCCGTTCATCGCCAGGTAGCTGACGTTGCGCGACACTTCCGGCGCCGCGTCGCCGGCGTGCAGCGCGCGCACGCCGTCCAGCACCATCTTGTCGGCCAGCGTCATGCGGTCCAGCATGCGCAGGTACTGCATCCAGCTCTCGACCAGAAAGACCTCGCGCCACACGCCTTCGCGCTCCAGGTCGCGGAACAGTTGCCACTGCTGCGCGCCGTTGCGCAGCCGCATCAGGCGCAGCGGATGGGCGGCGGCGATCAGCGCGCGCAGCTTGTCGTTCGGAATCTGGTACTGCACCGCCACCAGCACCGCGCCGTGCTCGGTGTCGAAACCGGCGGCTTGCAGGGCCGGCTCGGCGCTGTCGGCGCGCGTCAGCGACTGGGCGTCCACCTGCTCGGGCAGGCGCGAGCGATACAGCAGCAGAACGGTCAGGCCCAGCATGACGCCGGCGCCGGCCAGCGCGCCCGACACGCCCAGCGTGCCGGCGAAATGGCCCCACATGAACGAGCCGGCGGCCAGCCCGCCGAAGATGGCGGTCTGGTACAGCGCCAGCGAGCGCGCCTTGACCCAGTCCGGCACCAGCATCTGCACCGTGGTGTTGTAGGTGGCCAGCACGCCGATCCAGCAGCCGCCGGACAGCAGCAGGGCGGGGAAGGCGACCCACAGCGTGCCGGTCAGCCCCAGCGCCAGCAGGCAGGCCGCCAGCAGGCCGGCGGCGGCGCTGATCAGGCCGCTGTTGCGCACCAGGCCCGCCGTGCTGGCGGGCTTGAGCGTGGCGCTGACTTCATTGCCGGCCGTGGTGGACTTGAGGTTGCCGTCGGTGCCGTAGCCCTTGCGGATGTAGAAGTCGTCGCCCGCCGCCAGCGCGGTCTGGCCGCCGGGCGTGGCGATGGCGCCGGCGTTGTGGACCTCGCGGCCCAGCAGCAGCACGTAGCCGCCGCCCTTGGTGGCGGTGGTGGACGCGGCGGTGTCGATGCGCGCGCCGGCCTGCACCTGTATCTGCCCCAGCGCGTCCTTGAAGGTGGGCAGCGTGCCGTTGGCATCGGTATAGATGCCCTTGTCGCGGAACTGCTCGTCGGTGATGGTGGCGGCGGCCGCCACCAGGTTGCGCGCGTTGACCTGGCTGGTGCCGGTGAAGATCACGCCGTTCTGGTTCACCACCAGCACGGTGCCGTCGGCCTTGATCGCGCCATGGATCTCGCTGGGCTTCGCGGATGCGCCCACCACGCGGTTCAGCGCCGCGTCGGACGCGTTCTGCTTGAATTGCAGCGTGGTGTTGCGGCCGACGTTGAAGGTGTCCCAGTTCAGGATGGCTCGTGACTGCGTCTGCTCGATGGTCACGACCTGGCGGCCATCGGCCGCGCTCTTCTGCGGCGCCTTGGCGCCTTCCCATTTGGCCTGCGCGCCCTCGGCCGCCCACAGGCCGCCCGGCGTCAGTCCGTCCGGCACGCCGGCGCCATTGGCGGCGGCCGCCGCCCGCGCGGCGGCCTGCGCCGCCTGCTGCGCGGCCACGGCCGCCGCCGTGCGGTTCAGGTTGTCGAGCGAGCGCTGCAGCTGCTGGCGCGACTGCGCCTGCTGCTGGCTGGCGTTGCCGACGCCGGCCAGGCTGCCGTCCGGCAGGCGGCCCGAGCGTTGCACGGCTGATTGCGCCGCGCCCTTGTCGGCGAACCAGCCGGGGCTGAAGGCCCGCGATTGCGCCTGCGCCGCGCCCGCCGCGCCGCCGGCGATCAGCAGCGCGGCCACCGCCTGCGAAACCGGCGTGCGCCGCCAGGCGCGAGGAGAGGAGGAAGGACGGACGGAAGGCGCTTGAAACATGGGCATGGCGTCGTTCTGGTGTGTCGATGAGGGGCCGCGGCGGCGTGGCCGCCGGGGCCGGCTTACTCATCTAGTCGAACGGCGCGCGGGGACTCGGCACAACAATCCCCATGAAATTTTTATGACATGCGCAATCCGGGCCGCGCGCCATCCGTCTCAGCTAAGGAAGACCAGATCGCCCACGCGCCGCACCTGCGCGCCGTACAGCTGCTGTATCTGGGCGATGGCCTGGTCCAGGTCCTTCACCTCGTAGCGGGCGCTCAGGCGGCGCCGCGCCAAATCCCCATTCATCAGCACCACGCGGCCCGGCCGGTAGCGGTTGATCTCGTCGATCGCCTGTTCCAGCGGCAGGTCGTGGAAGCTGACCACGCCCGCGCGCCAGTCCGAGGGCCGCGCCGGCAGCGGAGTGGGGGCGTCGAGCGTGTCGTCGTCGTAGGCGATCTGCATGCCGGCCGCGAGCCGCAGCGCGCCTTGCGGATGGCGCACTTCGAGTTGCCCGGCGTTGCAGCGCAGCTGCACCTGCTGGCCGCGCAGCCGGCGGATCTCGATATCGCCGTCGGCCAGCAACAGGCGCGCGGCGCCGGCTTTCACCAGGCAAGGCTGGTCGCGCCGGGCCTGGATCGCCGCCTCGCCGGCCACCAGCTCGATCTCCGGCCGGCCGTCGCGGGTGGCGACGTTCAGGCTGGTCTGCGTGTTCAGCGCCAGCGTCAGCTGCTGCGCGTCCAGCGCATAGCGGCGCTGTTCGCCGGTGGCGGTCCGGTAGTCCGCCTGCATTTCGGCATAGGACGGCCACAGGCCCAGCGGCGGGCGCAGCAGTCCCACGGCGGCCAGGCTGGCGAAGGCGCCGGCGCCGCCGGCCAGCAGCCAGCGCCGCCGGGGCGAGAATGGCGCCTGCGCCCGGCGATCCGAGCGCGCCTGGGCGGGGCGCTCGGCCGCATAGGCCTGCACGACGCCGCCCAGTTCGCGCCAGGCTCGGCTGGCTCGCGCCCAGGCGCGCTGGTGCGTCGGGCTCTGGCCGCGCCAGGCCTTGAAGGCTTCGCCGTCCTGGACGGTGGGCGACCCGGCGCCCAGGACGCGCGCCCAGGCGTGCGCCTCGCGTTCGATCGCGTCGTCGTCGGGAGAGCCGGGGCGGTGTGCGGTGTTCATGGGCGGGTTCGGGCGGCGCGGGCGGAAGCGCCGTTCTCTTGCTTAGACGTTTGGGCGACGGCAAAACGGCACGCCAAACGCGTGAAATACACACTTGCTTGCATTATTTTTTCGCTCTTTGTCCGCGCCGGCCCGGTTCGACGGGCGGCTGGCCGGATGTGGCGACGTCCTGCGCCCGTCGCATCGCGCGCAGGCAGTGCTCGTGCGCGGTCTGCAGCTCGCGTCCGACCAGCCGCAGCGAAATGCCCCAGCGCTGCGCCAGTTCGGGCCGCGACAGGCCGTCGACGCGCGCCGCCACCAGGATGTCGCGCTGGCGCGGCGTCAGCATGTCCAGAGCCTTGAACATGCCTTGCATGTCCGAACGCGACTGGGCGATCTCGGCCGGGCCGGGAGTCTCGTCCTCCAGCTCGAAGAATTCGCTGACCTCGCTCTCGCTGAGCAGGCGGGTGTCCTGCCGGATGCGGTCGATGGCCGCGTGCACGGCGGTGTTGACCAGATAGGTCTGCGGATGGCGCACGCCGTCCAGGTCGTCGCGCGCGGACAGGCGCAGATAGGCGTCGTGCAAGGCGTCGCCGGCCAGGTCGGAGGCGCCGCCCAGGCGCCGCGAGACCTGGTTCCTGAGCGCGTCGTAGCGCTCCGCGATCAGCCGCCTCAGCGCGGCGAGTCCCGCTCCGCTCATCGCGCGCAGGCCTCGCGTCCATTGGCCGAGGGCAGGATCAGCAGCGTGGCGGGCAGGCCGAAGCCGGGCGGCGGCGCGCCCATCGGCAGGCCGGCCAGCGCCCGGCGCAGGCCGGGTTCCATGTCCGGATGGCCGTCCGCGTGGACCTGCACGCCGTCGATGGCGTGGGCG
>NZ_JAGTJY010000277.1:0-5360 GCF_018195695.1 Achromobacter sp. Marseille-Q0513
AGATCGTGGTGCCGCCGGTGTAGTTGCTGTTGCCCGTCAGCACCGTCGTGCCGCTGCCCTGCTGCGTGACGCTGCCGGTGCCGCTGATGAAGCCGCCGAAGGTGTAGGTGTCGCCGCGGTTGAACACCAGCGAACCATTGTTGGTGACGTTGCCGCCGATGCTGCCCGTCGCCCCGCCCGCCCCTAGCTGCAAGGCGCCGGCGGAAATCAGCGTGCCGCCGGTGTAGTTGCTGTTGCCGGTCAGCACGGTGGTGCCAGAGCCCATCTGTTCGACGTTGCCCGCGCCGCTGATGATGCCGCCGTAGGTATACGTGTTGCTGCGGTTGAAGGCCAGCGTGCCGCTGTTGCTGACGTTGCCGAGGATGCTGCCCGCCGTCGAGCCGCCCGCGCCCGAGCCCAGCTGCAGCGTGCCGGCGGCGATCGTGGTGCCGCCGGTATAGCCGTTGTCCGCGCCCAGGGTCAGCGTGCCGCTGCCCAGCTTGCTCAGCGCGCCGCTGCCGCCGACGGCGCTGGTGATGCCGAAGTTGGTGCCCGCCGCGACATTGATGCTGCCGCCGCTCGCGCCCAGCGTGGTGGCGCGCGCCGTGTCGAACGTCGCGGTCGTGGCCAGCGTGCCGCCATTGAGCGACAGCGCGCCCGCCAGGTCGCCCATGTTGCTGTCCTGCGAGACCTGCAGCGTGCCGCCGTTGATGGCCGTGCCGCCGGTGTAGGTATTGGTCCCCGACAGTACCAGCGTGCCCAGGTCGGTCTTGACCAGCCGGGCCGCGCCGGCCAGCGTGGCGGCAATGGTGGCGGTATAGCCGGCGCCGCCCGCCGTGCCGTCGCCCACGCGGATCACGGCCTCGTTCGGCCCGCCGCTCACGGGCACGCCGACCAGCGTCAGCGCATCCAGCGCGGTGTTGTTCACCAGCGTGTAGCCGTTGGCGGCGAACTGCATGCCCTGCGTCAGCAGCGGACCGTTGATGATGCTGTCCACGCTGACGATGCCGCTCTGCCCCATGAACACGGCGAAGGCGCTCTGGGTCCACGGCGCGTTCAGCGCGCCGTCCATGCCGGTCCAGTTGTCATTGGTCAGCGCGCCGTTGGCTGTCCAGACACCCGACCCGCCATTGACCTGGCCGTCGTTCTTGGGGCCGATGGCGCCGTCCCAGTAGTTCAGCGTCAGGCCATTGGTGTTGACCAAGTTGACCTGTTTGTCCACCGAGGTCTGGATGAAATAGTTGCCCGGCGAGGGCACCGTGCCCAGCGCTAGCGTGCCGCTGCGCGCGCCGGCGTAGTTGATCACCCGGTAGACGCCCGGGTCGAACGAACCGCCGGCCGAGGTCTGCACATTGAGCGTGCCGCCCAGCGCCAGATTGCCGCCCACGTTGGTCAGGTCATTGAACGGGCCGCCCACCACGCCAGCCTGGCCGAACGAATACGCCAGCGTGGATCCGCCCTGCAGGGTCAGGTCGCCGCCGACCGTGAGCGTGCCCGGCACCGCGCCGACGCCGCCGGGCGCCAGCGTGCCGCCGGACTGGACCGTGACATTGCCGCCCAACCGGCCCGAGCCGCCCAGTGTGGCGCCGCTGCCCACCGTGGCCGGACCCGTGCCGGTCTGCGTGCCGTTCACATACAGCGCGCCGCCCGTCACCGAGGTCGGGCCGGCGTAGCTGTTGTTGGCGGTCAGGATGGTCGTGCCGGTGCCGATCTGGCTGAGGCCGCCGGTGCCGGTGACGAGGTTGCCGAAGGTGAACTGATCGCTGCGGTTGAAGGCCAGCGTGCCATTGTTGGCGACGGCGGACGCGCCCGGCAGATTGCCCGAGGCGCCACCATTGCCCAATTGCAGCGTGCCGGCGGCGATGGTGACGCCGCCGGCCCAGCTATTGGCGTTGCTGGTCAGCACGATGGTGCCGGCGCCGTCCTTGGTCAGCGCGCCGGCGCCGGTGATCGCCTGGGTCAGCGTGCCGGTCACGCCGGCATTGGCGCTGAGTGTGCCGTTGTTGGCGGTCACGCTGACGGCTCGGCCGGCCCCCAGGGTGAAGCTGCTGTTGAACGCCAGCGCGCCGCCGTCCAGCGTCACGCCGCCGCTGCCGGCGCCCAGCGCGTTGTCGGCGCCGACCGCGACGGTGCCGCCCTGGATGCGCGTGCCGCCCTGGTAGGTATTGGCCCCGCTCAGCGTCAGGATGCCGGCCGCGATCTTGCTGACCGAGCCGGTGCCGCTGATCGTGCCGGCATAAGTGCCGTTGTCCGGCTGGTTGAACAACACCAGGCCGTTGTTGGTCACGCTGGGCGGCAGGCTTTGCGCGCGGGCTTCCAGCGTGCCGGCCGGATCGACCCTGACCGAGCCGTTGAAACCGGCATTGTTGCCCGTCAGGGCCAGCGTGCCGTCCTGCACCTGCACCGCCAGCGGCGTGCCGCCGCCATTGCTGCCGACCGAGCCCGACAAGGTCCACTTGCCATCGCCGGTCTTGATCAGCGATTGGAAATTGCTGATGGTGCCGGGCAAGGTATCGCTGGACCCTTGCTCGCCCGCCAGCGACAGGCTGTTGGTACCGCCGCCGCCGTTGAAACCGCCGGTGATGACCGAGCCCGGATACAGCGTGAGCGAGTCGTTGCCGCTGGCGAAGGTCAGGCTGCCGCGCACGGTGGCGCCGCTGCGGTTGATGAAGCTGACGTCGCCACTGCCGCTGTTGCCGATGACGTTGCTGCTGGTGCCGTTGCCCGCCTGGATGATGCCGTAGTTGTCGACCGTGTTGGCCGCGCCCTTGCTGCGGTCCTCGAACCAGATCGCGGCGGCGTTGCCCCCCGAGATCAGCCCATAGTTGAGGATGGTATTGCCCGCGCCCATGACGTTGACCGCCTCGCCATTGGCCTGCGTGCCCAGCGCCTGGATCTTGGCGCCCGCCGACACCGTGAGCGTGCCGCTGGAACCGAACTCGACGGTGTTGTTGCCGGCCGTCCACAGGCCCGCGCCGGACGTGGCCGTATTGCTGACCACGGCGCCGGTGCCCAGGAAGATGGTGGCGTTGTCGCCCAGGCTGATGGCGTTGGCGTTGCCCACCGCCAGCTGGGCGTTGGGCTGCAGGGTGACGGACGCGCCGGACGCGGTGGAAGGCCCCTGGCCGATCGGCGCGGTCGCGGGATTCGGCGCGCTGGTGTTGCAGGTGGTGCTGGTCCCGGAGGTCGTGCAGGCGGCATGGACCGCCATGCCGGGCCAGCCGCCGAACAGGGCCGCGCCGATCAGGAGGCTCAGGCGCCGTTGCACCGGAACAAAGGGCGTCTTCTTTTCTCGCATGCCGTCCTCCAACCAGGAATGACCGCGGAGAGATGCGTGGCGATTCGCCAATGCAGCGGCTCACCCGGCAGCGGTTCGACTGCTGCCGGATTTGCGAATGATCTCCGCGAAACGACTCAGGGGAAAAACCGGATAATTAATACAGCAGGAAAGGCGGCCTTTGATTCACTTTGACACGAACCATCAATATCAATCAAGCACAAAAATATAAAAAATACATACCCGTTTAAATTAACGATCAATTAATCGAATATTTACGACCAATATTCCGGATAAATGCACACTCGTGGCTCTACACCGCGACCAGCGGTGGGTTTTGGGGTCCTTTGGCGGCGTGCCCTCAGGCGGAAAGACACCGCCCGCGAGGCAGCCATGGAAAGCGCGGCGCTCCCAAGCCACCACCCGCTGATTTCCGATCTCAAATCGCGCGGCGGTTGAATATCGGCCAATCCATAATCCCGATCTATCAAACCATTCGATTATTTTCCAATAATATCCACGCGATCTCGATGCAGCCTCCACAAACCCATCCGTATAATCCCCGGAATGCGACATTCCTGAGTCGGCGTATGCCTGTGCGGGCATGTCCGTCGGCGGCCAGCCGTGCCGCCGCAAGCGTCCGATCGCGCCCTCCCGCCGGCCGCCCCTCCCTCATCCAGAAGGTGTCCTGTCCATGCCATCGTTGTCTCCCGTCATCACCCGCTACTGGCATACCCAGGTCTCGACGGGACAGTTGCTGCACCAGGACGCGGACCTCAGCGTGCGCATCAATTCCGACCTGTCCGAACACAATGGCGTGATCGTGCTGCGCCCGGTCGGCGGCCCTGCCCTGGTGGAATTGATGCCCGCGATGGCGGAACAGGCCGGCTTGCTCGCCGGCCTGCCGCTGTCCGAAGCGTTGTTGCGGCATCGCCTGGCCGACGCCGGCATCGTGCTGAACGGCGCGGACCACCTCTATTACTTTTCTGAAGCGGCGCGCCAAGCGCTGCTGCGGGATGCGCCGGACGCGCGGGTGCGGCAGCTCGGCCCGCAAGATGCCGACGCCTTTGCCCGCTTCCACGCCGCCGCGTCGGCCCAGGACCTGGACAACGCCTGGGTCGAGCTGGACCATTGGGCGGTGTACGGCGCGTTCGTGCAAGGCCAACTGGTCTGCGCGGCCAGCATGTACGAGTGGGACGATGCCCGGATCACCGACACCGGCGTGCTGACGCTGGACGCCTTTCGCGGCCAGGGCCACGCGCGCGCCGTGGTGCGCGACATCTGCCGCCACGCCTATGCGCAAGGCTACGAACCGCAGTACCGCTGCCAGTTCGACAACCATGCGTCTGTGGCGCTGGCCCGGGCCGTGGGCCTGACGCTGTACGGCACCTGGGAAATCGTGCTGCCGGACGACGACGAGTAGCAGGCGGCCTGCGCGGCGTGTCAGGCCGCCGCCTCGCGGGCCGTGCGCGCCATCGCGCCCACCGCTTGCGCCAGCGTGGTCGCCCCCTCCCACTGCCCCGCCTCGGGATCCGTATCCATCTCGATATGCCCGGCATTGAGGCCGTGGGTCATCTCGATGAATCCCTCCAGCGCCGCCGCCGAGAATCCCGCTTGCGCCTGCGCCTCGGGCCAGCCGGCCTGCGGCAGCACGTCCAGCCGCACGGGCTTGCCCAGCTCGGCCGCCAGCGCCGCGACGACATCTTGCGGCGAGTACGAGCGCGGCCCGGACACGGTGATGGCGCGCGCGCCAGCCCAGTCCTGCAGCAGGAACTCGGCCGCGGCCCGGCCCACGTCCTGCGCCGCCACCATGGCGATGCGCCGCTCGCCCGGGGACACGAACGAGCGCAGCGTGCCGCTGCCGACGGCCTGCCCGATCATCGGCATCCAGTTCTCCATGAAGTAGGCCGCGCGCACGAACGTCGCCGGAATGCCGCTGGCCAGCAGGCGCTGCTCCAGCATGCGGTTCATCCGTATCCAGCCGCTGCCGCTGGCAAGATCGGCGCCCACCGAGGACAGCGCGATCAGCTTGGGCACGCGGGCGGCCACGGCGGCGTGCGCCACCGTCAGCGCGATCTGGTCGGCCAGATCGAACAGGTCGGCG
>NZ_JAGTJY010000278.1:0-5204 GCF_018195695.1 Achromobacter sp. Marseille-Q0513
GCGGCCATGTCCGCCGCCGCCTGCACGTCGGCGCCCGTGACCTGGCCGGGCGCGCCATCGACCTGCGGCACCAGGATCACCTCGGCGCCCAGCCCTTCCAGCATGCGGGCGCGCGCCGGGCTGTTGCCGGCGGACATCGTGACCAGCAAGGGATGCCCCAGCGCCGCGCAGGCCACGGCCAGTCCCGCGCCCATGTTGCCGCTGGTCATCTCGACCACCGGCATGCCCGGCTTGAGGCGGCCATCCGCGCGCGCCGCCAGCAGGATGGCCTTGGCGGCGCGGTCCTTGACGCTGCCGCCGGGCTGCAGGAACTCGGCCTTGGCGACCAACCGGCCAGGGCCGGCGTGGATCCGGTCCAACGAGATCAGGGGTGTGTTTCCTATCAAATCCAGCGCGGAGGTCGCGAGCATGTCCGTTCCAAGTGCATGGCAGGCGCGGCGGGCCTGCTTCCAGGACGGAGATTGTAGGAAACGCCGGCGCCGGCGTCAGTCTCGCGGCGCAGCGCCGTCCGCCGCCGCTTCGATCCGCGCCACCGCCGCCGCGTCCAGCCTGGGCAGCAGATCCAGCGCGCCCAGGTTCTCGCGCAGCTGCGCCACGCCGGACGCGCCCAGCAGCACCGTGCTCACGTCCGGATTGCGCAGCGCCCACGCAATCGCCAGCTGCGCGCGCGTGGCCCCCAACTCATCGGCCACGTCGCGCAAGCGGCGCGCGGCGGCCTGCATCGCCTCCTGGCGGTCGGCGTAGACGAAGTCCCTGAGCCAGCCGAAACCCTCCGCCGCCAGCCGCGAATCCGCCGGCACGCCCTCGTCATACCGGCCGGCCAGCACACCCGAGGCCAGCGGCGACCAGGTCGTCAGCCCCAGCCCCCGCCGCTCGACCAGCGGACGGTACTCGCGCTCGACCCGCTCGCGGTGGAACAGGCTGTACTGCGGCTGCTCCAGCTGCGGCGGCACCAGGTTGTGGCGTTCGGCGAAGGCGCACAGCGTCTCGATGTCGGCCGCCGGCCATTCCGAGGTGCCCCAGTACAGGATCTTGCCCTGCTGCACCAGCGTGTGCATGGTCCAGGCGATTTCCGGGATCGACATGTCCGGATCCGGGCGATGGCACAGGTACAGGTCCAGATAATCCAGTCCGAAGCGCCGCAGCGCCTGCTCGCAGGCCTCGACCAGGTGCTTGCGGCTCAGGCCCTGCTGCGTCGGGCGCGGCCCGCCTCCCGGTGCATGATTGTCGGCGGTGCCGTACAGCGCCTTGCTCGACACGCAATAGCCGTCGCGCGGCCAGCCCAGCGCCTTGATGGCGCGGCCCAGCATGCGCTCGGCCTCGCCGCCGAGATAGACCTCGGCGCTGTCGAAGAAATTGATGCCGTGGTCATAGGCGCAAGCCAGGCAGTCGCGCGCGGCGCGGTCGTCCAGCGTGGTGCCGAACGTGATCCAGCTGCCATAGGACAGCGCGGACAGTTTGAGGGCCGACTGGCCCAGGCGGCGGTATTGCATGACGGTCTTCCTGATAGCACGTGGAAAACGTCATGGTGCGGCGCTCGCGGCCATCCGTAAAATATCGAATTCATGCGCCTGCGAGACGCGCCGGATATCGCCGTGACCGCTAAGCGGCGTCGGCCTGGCCCACGGGCCGCGTCGCCTCGCGCAGCGCGGCGATCAGCGAATCCCGTATCGGCGATGCGTCACAAGCCCGCCAGGCCATCAGCAGATCCAGTCGCCGCAGCGCATCCGGCGCTTCCACCGCGATCGGCCGGAACACCACATCGCCGCGCGACTCCCGCGCCAGCGAGGCCGGCAGCAGGGCCGCGCCGAAACCCCCGGCCACCAGCGCCACCACCGTCTCCAGCCGCCTCGCTTCCTGCGCCACGCGCGGCGCGAAGCCCGCCGCCAGGCACAGCGACACCAACTGGTCATGGAAACCCGGGCCGAGCGTGCGCGCCGATGCCACGAACGCATCTTCCCTGAGCGCGGCCAGTTCCACTACGCCGCAATCAGCCAGACGGTGCGAGGCCGGCAAGGCGATCAGCACCGGCTCGCTCAGCAAGGTCTCGAAATGCAGACTCGGCGCGCTGGCGCCCGGATGGCGCATGAGGCCGATGTCGGCGCGCCCCAGTTCCAGCGCCTCGACCTGCTCGCGCGTGGTCGCCTCGCGCAGCGTGAACGACACGGCGGGATGCGTCGCGCGAAAGCGCCGCAACCCGCGCAGCAGCGATTCATAGGGAGAAATATTGACGAAGGTCGCCGTCAGGTGGCCTTCCATGCCCTGCGCCACGCGCCGCGCCTGCGCCACCCCTTCGTCCAGCGCCGCCAGCATGCGTCGCGCCGTCTCCAGGAATGCCGCGCCCGCCGGCGTCAGCGCCACGCTGCGGTTGGTGCGCGCCAGCAAGGACGCGCCCACCTGCGCCTCCAGCCGCTGGATCGCCTGGCTCAACGGCGGCTGCGCCATGTGCAGGCGCTGGGCCGCGCGGTTGAAATGCAGCTCTTCCGCCACCGCGATGAATTGCTGCAGCAAGCGCGTCTCGATCATGCCTGGCTCCCGCTCATGTGAATCAGCTCCTGCGCTTCGCGGCGCCGCTGGCCGCCGAAGTCCGCTTGCCGCGCGCCGGCGCGGCGGCAAGCGCTACGCCCGGCGCCTTGTCCGCGCCTTCCCGCGCCGCATCGTCCAGCACCGCCTCTTGCGCCACCCACTCCACGAAGGCCCGCACCTCCGGCCGTTCCAGCGCATCGGGCAGCGTCACCGCGTAATACGCAAAGCGCGCCGGCCAGGGCTTGTGCAGCACCTGCACCAGCCTGCCGGCCTCGATCTCGGCGCGCGCATGCTCCTGCGGCACCAGCGCCAGCCCCTGCCCCGCCTCGGCGGCGCGGATCAGCAGGAAGTCATCATCGAAGGACGAACCCTGCCGCGCGCGCGCATCGACCGCCACGTCATGCGCCGCCAGCCACAGCGGCCAGTCAGCGCGGTCGGCATCATGCAGCAGGGGATGGTCCAGGCAATCGGCGGGCGACTTCAAGCCCTTGCGTCGCCCCAGCAGCGCCGGACTCGCCACCGGCACCAGCACCGGCGCCATCAGCCACACCGCGTGCAGGCCGGGATAGCGCCCGAGTCCGTGGCGCAGCGCCACGTCCACGCGGTCGCGGCGCAGATCCACCACCGACGACGAAGCCTCGACCCGCAGCTCGATGCGCGGATGTTGCGCGCGAAAACGCGCCAGCCGGGGCACCAGCCACGACGCCGCGAACGACGCCATCGTGCTCACCGTCACGGTCTGCCGCGACGGCGCCCGCGCCAGCATGTCCACCGCCGCCTCGATCTGCGAGAACGCCTGCCGCAGCAGCGGATGCGCCGCCGCGCCGTCCGCCGTCAGCCGCAATCCCAGGCGCTCGCGCGTGAACAGCGCCACGCCCAGCCGGTCCTCCAGCAAGCGCACCTGCTGGCTGACCGCGCCCGGCGTCACATGCAGGGCCTCGGCGGCCGCCTTGATGCTGCCACGCCGGCCCACCTCGACGAAGGCGCGCAACGCCGCCAGCGGAATCGAAGAGCTCATGAATATAGTTTTCCTAAATCCAGCGCGCAGAAATCATCGTTTCCCAATGCCGCTGTCACTGACGATGATAGCTCCTTACAAGCTCAAGACAAGTCATGGCATCGCCGACGGCAATATAGGAAACCTTCATGCTAACGCTCTACACCGACAGCTCGCCCAACGGCTTCAAGGCCACCATCGCCCTGGAAGAACTCGGCCTGCCCTACACCCTGAAGCACATCCACATCAACCAGGGCGAACACCGCCAGCCCGACTTCCTGCGCCTGAACCCGCATGGCCGCATCCCCGTCCTCACCGACGACGAGACCGGCATCACCTTGTTCGAATCCGCCGCCATCCTGCTCTACCTGGCCGAGAAAACCGGCCGCCTGCTGCCCGCCGACCCGCGCGCCCGCTGGCAAGCCACGCAATGGCTCATCTTCCACGCCGCCAGCGTCGGCCCGCTGATCGGCCAACGCGTCCACTTCGAAATCTTCGCCACCCACAAAGACCCCATCGCCATCGAACGCTACCGCCGCCTCACGCGCGAAGCCTACGCCACGCTGGACCAGCACCTGGCCAGCGGCCAGCCCCATTTCGCCGGCGACGAATACAGCATCGCCGACATCGCCCACTTCGGCTGGACCCACATCGCCCGCCTCATCGGCTTCGACTTCGACGCCTACCCGCACCTGAGCGACTGGCACGAACGCATCGCCCTCAGACCCGCCGTGCAGCGCGGCATCATGCTCCCGGAGCCTGCCACCGGGGCATGACTAGGCCCCCCCCCCGAAGCGCTGACGCGCCTCCCCCTCAAGGGGGCATGCCTGCGGACCGGCAAAGCCGGCTCCGCGGCATCCGGCTGGCGGATGCACTGATCATCATCATCATGAATATGAACGCGACTACTACCAACTCTATCGACATGCCGTCCGGCGCCTCCTGGCCCGCGCACGCCCGTCATCCCGGCTACCGCCGCATGTTCGCGCCCGACGCGCTGACGCTGGGCATTTTCCTGCCGCTGCGCTTCTATGAAGGCGACATGCGCGTGCTGGCTGGCCAGTCCCGCCTGGTCAGCGACATCGACGCCCGCGGCTTCGCCGCCGCCTGGGTCCGAGACATCCCGCTGTACGACCCGCGCTTCGGCGACGCCGGCCAGCTCTTCGACCCCTTTACCTACCTGGCCTACCTCGCCGCCAGGACGCAGCGCATTTCCCTGGTAACCGGCAGCGCCATCTTCTCGCTGCGCCACCCGATCGACCTCGCCAAATCCGCCGCCACCATCGACCAACTCTCCGGCGGCCGCCTCGTCATGGGCATCGCCTCCGGCGACCGTCCCATCGAATTCCCCGCCTACGGCCTGCAACACGACCAGCGCGCCGAGCGCTTCGCCCAGGCGGTCGCCGACTTCCGCCGCCTGCTCCAACCCGGCCGCCGCGCCCTGTCCTCGCCGCTCGGCCACATCACCGACGCCGAACTCCTGCCCAAGCCCGCCGCCGGCCCCATCCCCCTGCTCGTCACCGGCGCCAGCGGCCAATCCCCGGACTGGATCGCCGAACACGCCGACGGCTGGCTCACCTATCCCGGCTCGTCCGTCGTCCCCGCAGGCCCCAAAGCCCTGGGCCAGAAAATCCAGGCCTGGCGCGACCGCATCTCCGACGGCGGCTTCCGCCCTCACGCC
>NZ_JAGTJY010000279.1:0-5183 GCF_018195695.1 Achromobacter sp. Marseille-Q0513
GCGCGCAGGCGCGGCGTCCGCCTCCTGAACCCAACGGCCGCGCGCGCGGCCCGCAACCATGATGACTCCCGCTGAAATCCTGCAAGCCTATGCCAGCCTGGGCTGGAAGAACAACAACGACCCGATGGCACAGGTGCTGGCGCTGCGGCGCGAGGATCCGGCCGCGTTGGGCGAGCTGGTGCTGGGCTTCCTGGACAGCGGGCAGAAGCACTCGACCTTCATCGATACCGCGCTGGATCTGATGGACGATGCATCGTATGCCGCCACGCTGCGGCGGGTCTGGCAGGATGCGCAGGACGGCAAGCACGGCGAGGCGATGGAAGAGGTGCTGGATTCGGCGGCGCTGCAATGGCCTGAACTGTATTCTGGTCGCTGGGAGCAGCTGCTGGCGGCGACGCGCGCCGAAGCCGGCGGGCCGCGCTACTACGCGGACTTCGCCTGGCGCGCGATGGACGCGGCCACGGCGCATGAATGGTTGGACCGGCTGGATGGCGAGACCGACGAAACGTTGCGGCGCAGCCGCGCCGTGGCCTTGCTGCATGCGCGCCTGCCCGACGTGACGCTGGAGGCCTGGCGCCGGGCCTGCGCCGGACAGCCGGACATGGACCAGGAGGCCTGGATGGACCTGCTGGGCTACGCGCTGGAAGAGGGCGGACTGCGGCCTCTGCATGACAGCCGCCCGCTGCACATCTCCGCCAGCGCCGCGCAGCGCCGTCACATGGACGCCTCGCAACCGGCGTGGCGGCGCGAGATCCGCGCGCTGCATCCGACCTGGAAGCGCTTCGACGGCCCCGGCAAGGACGCCACGGCGGCGCAGCAGGCGGGCATGGGCGGCGCATTGCCGGGTACTTGCGGCCTGTGCCATGGCCCGCTGCATCGCCTGCTGTCGCTCGATCAGCCGGCGCGCGCCGGCGTCGCCTGCGACGGCCCGCTGAGCTTCGGCGTCTGCCTGTCCTGCCTGGGTTGGGAGGAATCTACGCTGTTCTATCGGCATGACGCCGAGGGCCTGCCGCAAGCCCATCCCACGCAGCGCAAGGACGTGGCGATCGAGCCGCAGTTTCCCGCCGAACCGCTGGCGTCGGCCGAGGTCACGCTGTTCGAGGCGCCCGCGCGCTGGGCCTGGCAGGACTGGGGCGACTCGAACGGCCAGCAGAACCTGAGCCGCGTCGGCGGCGCGCCCAGCTGGGTGCAGCAGGCCTGGTATCCGCCTTGCCCCGATTGCGGCCACAAGATGTCCTTCGCCTTCCAGCTGGACTCGGACCTGCCGCAGGACGACGGCAACGAATGGATGTGGGGCAGCGGCGGTTGCAACTACAGCTTCTGGTGCGCTCATTGCCGCGTCAGCGGACATTTCTGGCAGTGCACCTAGTCTGCCGTCCCGCAGATGCGCCCGCAAGAAATCCGCCCCTGGCCGCCATGGCGCCGGCCAGCCCCGGGCCGGCGGCCGGCGGTGTATTCTCGCAGTCGTGCGGCGCCTGCATGACAGGCTGTCCAGGCACATCCGAACCCGCCGGCCGGCGCCGATCCCGCGCCGGGCCGCTTCGAGAATAGACAGGAGACAAGCATGTTATTGACCGAAGAGCAGCAGAGCGTCCAGGAGATGGCGCGCCGTTTCGCCCAGGAGCGCCTGGCGCTCGGATCCGAACGCTGGGACCGCGAGCACGAGTACCCCGCCGAGGCGATCCGCGAGATGGCGGAGCTGGGCTTCTTCGGCATGCTGGTGCCCGAGGAATGGGACGGCAACGCCAGCGGCTATCTGTCCTACGCCGTGGCGCTGGAGGAGATCGCGGCCGGCAACGGCGCCTGCTCCACCATCATGAGCGTGCACAACTCCGTGGCCTGCATGCCGATCCTGAAATTCGGCACCGACGAACAGAAGGAACGCTTCCTGCGACCGCTGGCGCGCGGCGAGCATATCGGCGGCTTCGCGCTGACCGAGCCGCAGGCCGGTTCGGACGCCAGCAGCCTGCGCACCCGCGCGCGCCGCGATGGCGACCACTACGTGATCAACGGCGCCAAGCAGTTCATCACGTCCGGGCGCACCGGCCAGACCGTGATCGTGTTCGCCGTCACCGACCCGGACGCCGGCAAGCGCGGCATCTCGGCCTTCATCGTGCCGACCGACACCCCGGGCTACCAGGTCGTGCGCGTCGAGGACAAGCTCGGCCAGAATCTGTCCGACACCTGCCAGATCGCCTTCGAGGACATGCGCATCCCGGCCGCCTGGCGGCTGGGTGAGGAAGGCCAGGGCTACAAGATCGCGCTGGCCAACCTGGAAGGCGGCCGCATCGGCATCGCCTCGCAGTCGGTGGGCATGGCGCGCGCGGCCTTCGAGTGCGCGCGCGACTATGCGCGCGACCGGCAGGCCTTCGGCAAGCCCATCATGGAGCACCAGGCCGTGGCCTTCCGCCTGGCCGACATGGTCACGCGCATCCACGCGGCAAGGCAGATGGTGCTGCACGCGGCGGCGCTGCGCGAGGCCGGCAGGCCGGCGCTGACCGAAGCCTCGATGGCCAAGCTGTATGCGTCCGAGATGGCCGAGCAGGTCTGCTCGGCGGCGATCCAGACGCTGGGCGGCTATGGCTACCTGAAGGACTTCCCGGTCGAACGCATCTATCGCGACGTGCGCGTTTGCCAGATCTACGAGGGCACCAGCGACATCCAACGCCTGGTGATCGCCCGCAGCCTGGCCTGAACGCCGTTCCTTCCACACCCGCCGGAGCGTCGCTCGTGGGCACCACCAACTACGTCGATACCTTCATTCTTGCATCGGCCGACAGCAAGGCGCGGGCGGGCGTGGCGCCCGCCAGGCCGGGCACGGTGGCGGCCCTGCAATACGGTTTGCTGCGCGACGCGCCGTATCGCTACACCAGCGACGAACTGCTGTTCGAAGTGCATGCGAGCCGGCAGGGCATCGACCAGGCCGGCCGCAAGGCGGCCTGGGATGCCTTCTTCGCCCGGTCGCAGGCGTGCCTGCGGGCCTCGCCGCTGGTCAAGCAATTCGGCTGGGGCCTGCATCACGACGGGCAGGGCAAAGTGGCGCTGGTGGGGGTGGAAACGGACGCCTACCGCCGGCTGGCGGCCGACCAGGCATTGAAGGTGGTGCCGGGCATGCGCAGCAGCCGGGCCGGATAGGGGTGTTCTTGCCTTGCTGGATCGCGGGTCGCGATCAGCGGCGATGACTACCGGACGCAACTACCGGATGCAACTACCGGGCGGACTTTGCGGGCGCATCTACCAGGCGCACCTACCGGCCGTGCCGCGCGGTTCGCTGGCGCCGCAGCCACACTCCATAGACGACGAGATTGCCGGCGATCAGCAAGGTGGCCAGCACGATCTGCGTCTCGCGGGTCAGCCCGTCCGGATAGATGGCGGCGGTCAGATAGTGCTCGATGAAGCCGCCGGCATAGCCTTGCTGGCCAGCGCGCGCGCGTAGCGCGTTTTCCAGCGGCGTCAGCGGACAGAGCCAGCCCATCCCGATCACCAAGGCGCCCCAGGCCAGCGCGGGCAGGTGCAGCCACGCCAGGCGTGGACGCCACAATGCCAGCAGGCCGCCGAACATCACGAAGGCGATGAAGGCAGCATGGAATGCCAGCACCAGGTCGGCGAGCGCGCGGTAGAGCACGATGATGGTCCGCGATCAGGTCTTCAGGTCGCGCAGCAGCTTGGCCAGCTCGGGCGCCTGCATCAGCGAGACGCCGTTTGCGCGCGCGTATTGCAAGGCGGTGTCGGGCACCTCGCCCAGGGCGATGCAGATGGCTTCGCGCGCGCCGCGGCGTTCGCGTTCGGCCTGCAGTTCGCGCAAGGGCTCGACGCCGACGCGCGCCGCCTTCCAGCGCCGGGCGCCGACGATGGCGACGTGGCCGTCCTTGCTCAGGGCGAAATCGGCGCCGGGCGCCTGCAGGCGTTCGACCTCGCAGCCGTCGCGCTGAAAGCCGGCTTGCACCGTGCGGGAAAAATCCGTCCAGGACATCGCTGCGGCGGCCTGCGCCACGGCCTGCACGCGCGTCTCGGACGGCGCGCGCAACTGCTTCCAGGCCGCCATGATGGCGATCACGGCGAAGGGGATGGCGGCGAACACGCCCATGGCCGCGTATTCCAGCGGCAGCGCGGCGAAACCGCCCACGCTCAGCAGCACCGCGATGGCCGCGCTGATCCACCAGGGCGAGCGCAGCAGCACCGCGAAGATGGAATTCCTGGGCATCTTGAATTTCATGGCGGATCGGGCTCGGTGGGTGGCAGGGGCGGGGTCAGGCCGCGGCGTCGGCGTCGTCGCCGTCGCGCACCACGATGCGCAGGTCGCCGATGTCGACGATCTGGCCGGCGCGGATCTTGGCGGTCTTGCGGTGCTCGACCACGCCGCCCACGCTCACATGCCCCTCGGCGACGAGCATCTTGCCGGCGCCGCCGCTGTCGCAGGCGCCGGTGGCCTTGAGCAGCTGGTTCACTTCAATATAAGGACAGCCGGGCGCGAGCGTGAATTCGATGATGGGCATGGCGAGGGAAATATGCAGGAAGGCGGACGTCAGGCCGGACCATTGGCGGCCGGCGGATTGGCGGGCGGCGGCGGGTTGCCGGCCGAAGGCACGTCGCCGGGCGCGCGGGCGCTGGGCTCGGCGCGCGCCATCCAGGCGATCAGCGAGGAGCGCATGGCTTCCTCCACCGACATCTGGATCGGCTGCACCCATTCCTGCGGCACGAACACGGTGTAGCCGCCAATCATGTAGCCCATGGGCAGGTAGACCGCCACGCGCGCGCCCGGGCTGAAGCCTTCGGGCAGGCCGTCCATGTTGCGCCGGGTCACCAGGCCGACCAGTTCCAGCTGCTGGCCGGGAATGCGCAGGATCACGACCTGCTGCGCATTGGTCTTGGCGCTGGGCGAGAAATAGTCGGCGAAGCTCTTGAGCGAGGAATAGATGCTCTTGACGACGGGCAGGTTGGTGAAGGGCGTTTCGACGAGCGCCAGGACGCGCTTGACGCGCTCCTTGGACACCAGGTAGCCGATCAGCAGGATGCCCAGGATGCCCAGGGCCAGGCCCATGCCCGGCACGTAGAAGCCGCCGATGAATGGGCGCAGGAAGGTCAGCGCCACGGCTTCGGTCCAGGCCAGGAAGATATACAGCAGGTATACCGTCAGGGCCAGGGGCAGGACCGTGATCAGGCCACGGAAGAAGTATTTATAG
>NZ_JAGTJY010000027.1:0-48321 GCF_018195695.1 Achromobacter sp. Marseille-Q0513
GCCGAACACCAGCGCCTCTTGCAGCAGCCGGTGGCCCACGCTGACCGGCCCGATCTGCAGGGTATCCGGGTTCACCAGCGTGCCGCCGCCCACGCCGATGGACAACAGGTCCGGCATGCGGAATGCCGTGCGCACGCCGCCCACCTCGACCATGTTGTTGGCCTGCCGAGGGAAGCCGTTCTGCACGCAGCCCACGTCGGCGGTGGTGCCGCCCACGTCGCACACCACCGCGTCGTTGATCTTGGCCAGGAACACCGCGCCGCGCATGGAGTTGGTCGGCCCCGACGCGAAGGAATGCACCGGGAAGTCGCGCGCGTTCTCGGCCAGCGTCACGGTGCCATCGTTCTGCGTCAGGAACAGCGGCGCGTCGATGCCGCTGTCGGCCAGCGCCTGCACGAAGGCGTCGGTGGTCTTGTGCGCCAGGTCGATCAGCGTGGCGTTCAGCAGCGCGACGTTCTCGCGGCCCAGAAGGCCGATGCGGCCGAGCTGGTGCGAATAAGTGATGCGGCAGTCCGGATGTTCCTGCTTCAGGATCTCGCCGGCGCGCAGCTCGGCGTCGCCGATCAGCGGCGAGAACACGCCGCTGATCGCCACGGTCGACACGCCCGAGGCGCGGATGGCGCGGGCGGCGTCGCGCACCGCGCGTTCGTCCAGCGGCATCAGCTCGCGGCCGTCGAACTCATGGCCGCCCTGCACCAGATAGGTGCCGCCGTTGACCTTCTGCGCCAGGTCCTCGGGCCAGTCGCAGAACGGCAGCAGCGAGGCCGCGGCTGGCAGGCACACGCGCAGCGCGGCGGCGGGCTCCAGGTCGCGCCGCTGCACCACCGCGTTGGTGAAATGGGTGGTGCCGATCATCACCGCCTCGGGCGCCGCGGCCTGCGGGCAGGCCTGGATCAGCGCCGCCAGCGCGCGCCGCACGCCGGTGGTCACGTCGGAAGTGGTGGGCGACTTGACCGCCCCGAGGACCTGGTTGTCCTGCACGAATACGGCGTCCGTGTTGGTGCCGCCTACGTCGATGCCAATGTGTTTCATAGCGATTGCTTCACGCGAAGACAGTGCGATAGTCGATGTCGAATCCAAACGCGCGCGGGCCGACCAGCTCGAGGCCGCGTTCGCTGGTGAATACCTGGGGCGCGGGCAGCGCCAGCACGCTGACGCGCTGGCCAAAGCGCAGCACGTCGGTGCCGATGCCGTCGCCGCTGACCGAGTCCAGCACGCAGATCAGGTCCGGCGTCATGACCTCGGGCACGCCGTCACGCTCGCCCACCGAGAACTCGTTCTGGAAGTGCAGCGTGTAGCGCGAGCCGCGATCCTCGCCCAGCCCTTCGAGCACGGCGCGGCCGCGCAGGAAGCCCGCCGTGGTGCGGCGTTCCACGTCCACGACCTTGCCGCTGAACATGCGCTTGCCGCCGGATTCCTGCAGCACCGCGCCGATCACGTCGTCGTGCTGACGCCGCGCGCGCAGCACCACCTCGCCCAGCCGGATGGCCTTGCTGACGGTGTAGAGGATGCCGTGTTCCTTGACCTCGGCGCCGCTGCGCGGGGTCTTGCAGGTGGCGGCGGTGGAGCCCATCTCGACCACCACCTTGCGGCTCAGGCGCTCGACCCAGGTGGCCGACGCGGCGCGCGTGACGATGACCTCGTTGTCGCGGATGTCGGCCACGGCCAGCGGATACATGGGCAGGCCGCGCACGGCGAAGCTGGTCATCTGGGCCTCGGGATAGGCGCGGCCCATGCTGTCGGCGTCCACCACCGGCAGGCCCATCAGCGCGGCCACCATGAAGGGTTGCAGGCCGTTGCCGCCGCCGATTTCCAGCGCCATGATGGCGCGGAAGCGCTGGCCGCAGTATTCCTCCATCATGCGCACCGGCTTGACCGCGAAATGCGGATCGGCCAGCCGTTCCTGGCCGACCAGCGGCGCGCCCATGCCCGACACCACCGCCACGCGGTCGTCCTCGTTCAGGTACATGGGGTCCAGCAGCGAGGCGCGATAGCCCTTCTTGTAGAGCTGGCGCATGTTGAGCAGTTTCTGGTACGGATCGCCGCCGCCGCCGGTGCCCAGTATCCAGGCGCCCACGGCCAGGGCTTCCATCTCTTCGGCGGACACGACGCGCGTTCCGGTTTGCGTGCTTGCGGCTACAGATAGCATGGTTCGATGAAGTCTCTGGTGAACCGGGAAGGTGGCCAAACATTACTGCGCGCTTCCAAGCCCGGGCAAATTGAATCTGTGCATGCCTCGCATAAACCCAAATCATGCGGCGGCATGCGCTGCGCCTATGCGCCGCATTCTTCGTATTTATTTGCCGCCGCCGGGTCCATCTGCAAATATCGGCGTACAGACTCCGGCAGCGTCCGGCACGCGACATACAAGGGGAAACACCAATGCGGCATCGTCTGAGCAACTTCCTGCTGGCGGCGGCCATCGCCTGCGCGCCGCTCGCCTCGCATGCGTTCGAGACCGCCAACGGCAAGCGCATCCTGGTCATCGGCGGCCAGCAGGCCGTGTCGGTGATGGACCCTGCGCAGAAGTACGACTTCTCGATCCGCACCATCCAGCAGGCCACCTACGACGCGCTGCTCAAGTACGAGGGCGACCCCGTCGAGCTCAAGCCCTGGCTGGCCACGTCCTGGACCGTCAACGACGACGCCACCGTCTGGACCTTCAAGCTGGACCCGCGCGCGAAATTCCAGAACGGCGATCCGGTGGACGCCGCCGCGGTCAAGGCCTCGTTCGAGCGCACGCTCAAGCTGAACAAGGGCCCGGCCTGGATGTACACCGATTTCCTCAAGCCCGAGAACATCAGCGCCGAAGACCCGCAGACGCTGCGCTTCACGCTCAGCCGCCCCTATGCGGCCTTCCTCAGCCTGCTGCCGTGGTGGTACGTGGTCAACGTCAAGCAGGCCATGGCCAACGAGCACAACGGCGACTACGGCCAGCAATGGCTGACCGATCACACCGCCGGCTCCGGCCCGTATCGCGTCAAGCGCGTCGAGCCCAATTCGTTGTATGAACTGGAAGCCTGGGACGGCTACTGGAAAGGCTGGCCGCAGCCCGAGAAGGCGCGCCTGGGCGGCATCATCTATCGCGTCATCACCGAGAACTCCAGCCGCCGCGCGGCGCTGGCGCGCGGCGAGATCGACATCGCCGGCAGCCTGTCGCCCGAGGACCTGGACCAGCTCGAATCGGTCAAGGGCGTGAAGATCGGCCGCAAGGCCGGCACCGGCATGGGCGGATTCGGTCTGAAGTTCAATACGCAGGGCAAGTACATGTCCGACCTGAATCTGCGCCGCGCCCTGGCCTATGCCTTCGATTACGAGTCGTTGCTGAAGATCTACAACGGCCGCGCGCGGCTGATGGACAGCCCCTTCCCGCCCTCGGTCAAGGGCCATGTCGCCGTGCCTGACATGCCGCGCCGCGACATGGACAAGGCCCGCGCATACCTGGCCAAGTCCAAGTGGCCGCAAGGCGGCATCGAGCTGGAATACGTCTACGTGCAGGGCCTGGAGGAAGAGCGCCAGATGGGCCTGTTGCTGATCGACAATCTCAAGCCGCTGAACATCACGATCCGCATGGTGCCGCTGACCTGGCCCAACATGGTGGCGCGCGGCGCCAAGGCCGAGACCTCGCCCGACATCTTCGCGTCCTTCAGCACCACCATGTCGATCGATCCGGACCCGGTGGCCTACATGTATCACAAGGGTTCCTGGGGCCAGTACTACGCCACGCATTTCCTGGACGACCCGGAACTGTTCTCGCTGATCGACCGCGCGCGCACGCTGCCAGCCTGGTCCGACCGCCAGCCGCTGTATGAAGAGATCCAGCGCCGCATCGTGGCGGACCAGCCCGAGATCTTCGGCATGATCCGCGACCGCAACACGGCCACGCGCGACTACGTGCAGGGATTGGTGGACTCGCCCATCCGCATGGCCAGCGAGTTCGACCTGTACCCGCTGTACATCGGCCGCTAGGACCGTCACGCCCCATGCTGCGCTTCATCGTCAAACGCTCGGCCTTCATGCTGCTGATGGTGGCGGGCCTGCTGGCCATCACCTTCACCATCTCGCACGTGGCGCCGGGCGATCCGGCCCGGCTGGCCGCCGGCCCGAACGCCACCGAGGCCATGGTCCAGACGCTGCGCGCCGAGTACGGCATGGACAAGCCGGTAGTGGCGCAGTTCGGCGGCTATCTCGCCGGCGTCGTGCAGGGCGACCTGGGACGCTCCATCACCACCACCCGGCCGGTGTTCCAGGACCTGCTGCGCTATTTCCCCGCGACGCTGGAGCTGGTGTGCTTCGCCATCCTGCTGTCCATCGTCGGCGGCGTGGCGCTGGGCACGCTGGCCGCCGCCACGCAGAACCGCTGGCCCGATCACCTGATCCGCCTGCTGTCCACGTCCGGCGTGGCCTTCCCGATGTTCTCGCTGGGCCTGCTGCTGAAATACGCCTTCGCCCAGCACCTGGAATGGCTGCCGCTGGGCGGCCGGCTCGACATGCTGGCCCTTCCGCCGGACACCATCACCGGCTTCTACACCATCGACAGCCTGCTGCACGGCGACGTCGACACCTTCCTGTCGGCGCTGTCCTACATGCTGCTGCCGGCGCTGGCGCTGTCGTTTCCGGCGCTGGCGTCCATCATCCGCGTCAACCGCGCCGAAATGCTGGAAGTGCTGCGCCAGGACTACATCGTCGCGGCGCGCGCGCACGGCGTGGCGCCCTGGCGCGTGATCGCCAAGTACGCGCTGCGCAACGCCATGCTGCCCACGCTGGCCATGATCGGCCTGCGCTTCGGCTGGATGCTGGGCGGCACGGTGCTGATCGAATCGGTGTTCGACTGGCCCGGCATCGGCCTGTATGCGGTGCAGGCCACCATGAATTCCGACTTCCAGCCCATCATGGGCGTGACGCTGGTGCTGGGCGTGAGCTTCATGCTCATCAACTTCGTCATCGACATCATCTACGGCCTGCTGGACCCGCGCGTCCGGCAGCAGGGTTGAGCATCATGTCCACCACCGCCCTACCCACCTCCCCGGATGCGCGGCACGGCCTGGGCCGCCAGCTGCGGCTGTACGCCAGCACCTTCGCGCGCAACAAGTCCGCCATGCTGGGCCTGGTCATCGTCATCGGCTTCCTGCTGGTGGCGCTGTTCGCGCCCTGGCTGGCGCCCTATCCCGAGGACGCCGCCGGCAGCGTCAAGCTGGCGCAGAAGCTGCTGCCGCCCAGTTCGGCGCACTTGTTCGGCACCGACGAGATGGGCAACGACGTGTTCTCGCGCGTGATCCTGGGCGCGCGCACCTCGCTGCAGATCGGCCTGACCATCACCGTGATCGCCGCGCTGATCGGCGTGCCGCTGGGCGTGATCGCCGGTTACTTCGGCGGCCGCGTGCAGGAATGCATCATGCGCGTCACCGACATCTTCCTGTCGGTGCCCGGGCTGGTGCTGGCCATCGCCATCGTCGGCGCGCTGGGGCCCGGCATCCTCAACGCCATGATCGCGCTGTCGCTGGTCTGGTGGCCGGGCTACGTGCGGCTGGTGCAGGCCAAGACGCTGTCGCTCAAGGGCGAGGTCTATATCGACGCGGCCCGCATGATGGGCGCCGGCCCGCTGCGCATCGTGTTCGTCCACATCCTGCCCAACTGCGTCTCGCCCATCGTCATCAAGGCGTCGATGGACATGGGCATGGCCATCCTCAGCGCCGCCAGCCTGGGTTTCCTGGGCCTGGGCGCGCAGCCGCCCGCGCCGGAATGGGGCGCGATGATCTCCGTGGGCCGCAACTACCTGCCGCAATGGTGGTGGTACTCGGCCTTTCCCGGCCTGGCCATCTACCTGACCGTGCTGGGTTTCAACCTGATCGGCGACGGGCTGCGCGACGTGCTCGACCCCAAACAACGAGGCTGAGGCTTCCCCCGAAGCGCCGGACGCGCGGCGGAACGACTGACATGAACGCACCTTTGCTCGAATTCGACGACTTCAAGCTGCACTTCGATACCTTCGACGGTTGCTACCAGGCGCTGGACGGCGTCACGCTCAGCGTGGCGCCGGGCGAAGCCCTGGGGATCGTGGGCGAGACCGGCTGCGGCAAGTCGGTCACGGCCAAGAGCGTGCTCGGGCTGGTGCCCAGCCCGCCGGCGCGCGTGGCGGGCGGCGACCTGCGCTATCGCGGCCGCAGCCTGCTGGGCCTGGATGAAGCGGCCATGCGGCGCATCCGTGGCGTGGAGATCGCGATGATCTTCCAGGATCCCATGACCTACCTGAACCCGCTGTTCACCATCGGCGACCAGATGTCGGCGGTGATCGCCGCGCATGACGCCGGCAAGCCGCGCGGACAACGCCGCGACGCGCGCCAGCGCCGCGCCCATGCCACCGAGATGCTGGCCCGCGTGCACCTGCCCAATCCCGACACGCAATTGACGCGCTATCCGCACCAGCTGTCCGGCGGCCAGCGCCAGCGCGTGCTGATCGCCATGGCGCTGTCCGGCTCGCCGTCGCTGCTGATCGCCGACGAGCCGACCACCGCGCTGGACGTCACCATCCAGGCGCAGATCCTGGACCTGCTCGACGAGCTGCGCCGCGACCTGGGCCTGGCCATCCTGCTGATCTCGCACGACCTGGGCGTGATCTCGCGCGTCTGCGACCGCGTCGCCGTGATGTACGCCGGCACGGTGGTCGAGACCGCGCCGGTGCAGGCGCTGTTCGACGCGCCGCGCCATCCCTATACGCGCGGCCTGCTGGCCTCGGTGCCGCACCCGCGCCGGCCCGCGCAGATGCCGGTGGGCATCCCCGGATACGTGCCCAACCTGCTGCATCCGCCCGCCGGTTGCCGCTTCCAGGCGCGCTGCCCGTCCGCCGCCGCGGCCTGTACCGTCAAGCGTCCGCCCTCCGTGGAACTGGCGCCGGGCCACAGCGCCGCCTGTCTGCTGCTGACGCCGGCCGCAGCCACCGCTGGAGGCCGCGTCCATGCTGCTTGAGCTGCAATCCGTATCGCGCGAGTTCGCCATGAACGACGGCCGCAAGCTGCACGCGGTCAACGAGGTCGACCTGGCCATCGCGCCCGGCGAGGCGCTGGGCCTGGTGGGCGAGTCCGGCTGCGGCAAGTCCACGCTGGGCCGGCTGTGCGCGCGGGCGCTGGACCCGACGCGCGGCAAGGTCATGTTCGAGGGCCGCGACATCACCCGGCTGCCGCCCGCCGAGCTGCGCGCGCTGCGCCGCTCGATCCAGTTCATCTACCAGGATCCGCATTCGGCGCTGAATCCGCGCATGACCATCCTGCGCAGCGTGTCCGAGCCGCTGATTCTGCACACGGACCTGCGCGGCGCCAGGCTGCGCGCGCACGCCGCCGAGCTGATGGAGATGGTAGGCCTGCCGGCGCAATTCCTCAGCCGCTATCCGCACGAGCTGTCGGGCGGCCAGAAGCAGCGCGTGTGCATCGCCCGCGCCATCGCGCTCAAGCCCAGGCTGCTGGTGCTGGACGAACCCACCTCGGCGCTGGATGTATCGGTGCAGGCGCAGATCCTGGGCTTCCTCAAGGATTTGCAGGAGCGCTTCCAGCTGTCCTATCTGTTCATCTCGCACAACCTGGCGGTGATCCGCGCGCTGTGCCCGCGCGTGGCGGTGATGTACCTGGGCCGCATCGTCGAGCAAGGCCCCACCGAGGCGGTGTTCGCCCAGCCCCGGCATCCCTATGCGCAGGCGCTGATCGACGCGATCCCGGTGCCGGAGGCGCGCCAGCCGGAGCGCCGCATCGTGCTGCAGGGCGACATCCCCTCGCCCATCGACCTGCCGCGCGGCTGTGCCTTCGCCTCGCGCTGCCCGCAGTCCATCGCCGGCCGCTGCGACGCGACGCAGCCCGGTCTGTACCGCGACGGCGCGGCGCGCGAGGTGCGCTGCCATCTGTACGCGCCGGCCTGAGCGGGCCACGCTGACACGCTCCTGACGGCCGGCAAGATGGTAAAACAGCACACTGATATGAGTCGCCCGGCATGACCGCTCTCGTGGACAAGTTCGCCAACCAGCTCGACTGGAACCTGCTGCGCACCTTCATGGTGATCGTGCAGGAACGCAGCATCACACTGGCCGCCCACCGGCTGTCGGTGACGCAGCCCTCTGTCAGCGCGGCCCTGCGCCGCCTGGAAGAGCGGCTGGACCGCCGGCTGATCGAACGCGGCGGCGCGGCGTCCTTCCAGCCCACCGCCGCCGGCGAGGTGCTGTACCGGCACTGCGCCGACATCTACCGCCTGGTCACCGCGCTGCCCGACGCGCTGGACGCGGCCCATAGCGCCGTGCAGGGCATCGTCACCCTGCACCTGAGCGGCCATGTGCACTGGCCCGAGCTGCCGGCGCTGATCGCCGCCTACCGTCAGGAATACCCGCTGGTCCGCTTCCGCATCAAGCGCGGCACCTGCGGCGACATCCTCAGCCTGCTGGCGCAGAAGAACGCCGCGCTGGGCGTCGTGTCCGCGCCCGACGCGCGCCCGACCCTCAGCCATGCGCCGCTGTTCGAGCAGGACATGCTGCACTACGCCGCCGCCGGTGCGCCGTCCGGCGAACTGCGCGGCGCGCCCGTGATCGGCTACGAAGACGAACAGACCGGCGCTCCGCTGGCCGCGCTGGCCGTGCACCGGATCCGCTGCGGACTGGAAGGCGCCACCGTGGCCGAGGGCCTGGACTGCGACGCCGTCGCCGCGCTGGTGCGCGCCGGCGCCGGCATCGGCGCCCTGCCGCGCCGCTACGCCGAGGCCGATCCCGGCCTCGTTGCGCTGCCGCTGGAGCCCGTGACGCTGCCGGTCTACCTGGTGCGCCACGAACAGGCCGGCGCCAGCCGCGCGGACCAGAGCTTCCTGCAATTCCTGGCGTCGCGGCTGCCGGCCGCCAGCACGCCCCGCGCCGCCTCGGACTGAGCCGCCCCGCGCCGGGCAAGCGCGCGCGCCCCTGCGGTTATCATTGCGCGTAGCCCGGACGCCCCCGCCTGCCAGACGGACGGCGCGGATCCGCCCACCCCTGCCGCCGCGACCCATGTCGTTCCCCAAACTCTCCTCGCCGCCCACCCTGACCGACACGGTCGCCAAGCGCCTGCTGGCCGAAATCCAGGAAGGCCGTGCGCAGCCCGGCGACAAGCTGCCCACCGAAACCGCGCTGGCCGAACAGTTCGGCGTCAGCCGCACCGTGATCCGCGAGGCGGTGTCGCGCCTGCGCCAGGACGGCATCGTCGAGGCGCGCCAGGGCAGCGGCGTGTTCGTCACCGGCGCCACCGGCAACCGCGCGCTGCGCATCGACGCCGCCGAGCTGAGCTCGCTGGATGCCGTGCTGCATATCGTGGAGTTGCGCCGCGCGCTGGAAACAGAGATCGCCGCGCAGGCCGCGGCGCGGCGCAAGAAGCGCGACATGGCCGCCATCGACGTGGCGCTGGCCGCGATCTCCGAGGCGGTGGCCGCCGGCGGCGACGGCGTCCAGGAAGACGTCGCGTTTCACCGCAGCATCGCGCACGCCACGGGCAATCCGTACTTCCTCACCACGCTCACCTTCGTCAGCCAGTTCCTGGTCGCCGCCACCCGCATCACGCGCGGCAACGAGGCGCGCCACGCCGATCAGATGCGCGCCGTGCTGCAGGAACACGCCGCCATCGTCGAGGCCATACGTGGCCAGGACGTGGAAGGCGCGCGCGAAGCGGCGCGCGTGCACATGGTCAACGCCGCCAAGCGACTGAGCCTGGCGCACCGCTGAACGGCGCGGCGACGATTGCCGCAAGAGGCCGCTACATCCGCCCACGCTCGAACGCGCGGGCGCGCCGTCGCCAGCAACGCCGGCATCAGCCTTGCGCGAAAGCCTTCAAAAAGAAATCCGTGGCGCCGAAATTGCCCGACTTCAGCGCGATGCTGATATCGGCATCGACCGCCGCCGCGTGGCCCGAACACCAGGGCACGCCCGGATCGATCTGCTCGCCGATGGCGATCTGCTCCAACCCCAGCGCCTGCACCACCGCGCCCGAGGTCTCGCCGCCGGCCACGATGAGCTGGCGCACGCCGAGTTCGACCAGGCCGCGCGCGATGCGGGCGATCTCGGCCTCGATCAGCGCCCCGGCCCGTTCCGCGCCCAGCGCGCCCTGCGTCTGCCGGACGCTGTCCGGCGCGGCCGTGGAATAGAGCAGCACCGGTCCCGAGGCCAGCAAGGGCCGCGCCCACGCCAGCGCTTCGCCCGCCACGTCCTCGCCGGCCGCGATGCGCAAGGGATCCAGCGCCAGCGCCGGACGGCCGCTGGCGATGAACGCGGCAACCTGCCCATTGGTGGCGGCCGAGCAGCTGCCCGCCACCACGGCCTGCGCGCCGGCCACGCGCGCCGGCGCCTTGGCCGAGCCCGGCGCCAGGCCCCAGTTCGCCGGCAGGCCGATGGCCACGCCCGAACCCGCCGTCACCAGCGGCATGCCCTTCAGCGCCGGCCCCAGCACCAGCAGGTCGTCGTTGGACACGGCATCGACGATGGCGATCTCCACGCCCTCGGCGCGCAGCGCGGCGATGCGCTCGCGGATGGCGGCGCTGCCGCGCGCCACCACGGCATGGTCGATCAGGCCGACCTTGCGCCGCGTCTGCGCCGCCAGCACGCGCAGCAGGTTCGGATCCGTCATGGGCGTGAGCGGATGATGCTGCATGCCCGATTCGTTGAGCAGCACATCGCCCACGAACAGATAGCCCTTGAACACCGTGCGCTTGTTGTCCGGAAAGGCCGGCGTGGCGATGGTGAAGTCCGTGCCCAGCCGCGCCATCAGCGCGTCCGTCACCGGGCCGATATTGCCCTGCGGCGTGCTGTCGAAGGTGGAGCAGTACTTGAAGTAGATCTGCTCGGCGCCCTGCGCCCGCAGCCATGCCAGCGCCGCCAGCGATTGCGCGACCGCCTCGTCGGCGGGCAGGCTGCGCGTCTTGAGCGCGACCACCACCGCGTCGGCATCCGCGCGCAGCGAGCCGCCCGGCACGCCGATGGTCTGCACGGCGCTCATGCCGGCCCGCACCAGGTTGTTGGCCAGATCGGTGGCGCCAGTGAAATCGTCGGCGATGCAGCCCAGCTTGATGCTCATTTCGCCTCCGGCAGGCGGATGCCCGGGAAAATCTTGATGACCGCGCTGTCGTCCTCGCGCCCATGACCAGCGGTGGACGCCTGCATGAACATCTGGTGCGCGGTGGAAGCCAGCGGCAGCGGAAACTTGCTGTGGCGGGCCGTATCCAGCACCAGCCCCAGATCCTTGACGAAGATGTCCACCGCCGACAGCGGCGCATAGTCGCCGGCCAGCACGTGCGCCATGCGGTTCTCGAACATCCAGCTGTTGCCGGCGCTATGCGTGATCACCTCGTACAGCGCACCGGCGTCCACGCCCTCGCGCAGGCCCAGCGCCATGGCCTCGGCGGCCGCGGCGATATGCACGCCGGCCAGCAGCTGGTTGATGATCTTGACCTTGCTGCCCGCGCCGGCGCGGTCGCCCAGCCGGTAGACCTTGCCGGCCATCGCTTCCAGCACGCCTTCACAAGCCGCGTAGGCGGCGGCGCTGCCGGCCGTCATCATGGTCATCTGGCCGGCGGCGGCCTTGGCCGCGCCGCCGGAGATCGGCGCGTCCAGATAGTGCAGGCCCAGCGCCTGCAGCCGGGCCTCCAGCGCCACGGACCAGTTCGGATCCCCGGTGGAGCACATGACGAACACCGAGCCGGGTTGCAGATCGCCGGCCAGCCCGCCGTCGCCGAACAGCACGGCCTCGGTCTGCTGCGCGTTGACCACCACGCTGATGATCACGTCGCAGGCCCGCGCCAGGTCGGCCAGCGTGGCGCAGGCCACGCCGCCCTCGGCGGCGAAGGCGGCGGCGGCCTCGGCGCGCACGTCATACACATGCACCGTCAGGCCGGCGCGGCGCAGGCTGCGGGCGATGCCCGAGCCCATCGCGCCCAGGCCGACCACGCCGACGCGGCGGCCGGCCAATGTGGAGGAAGAAGTTGTGCTGTTCATGGTGTGAAGAGAGTGGCGGCGAGGAATGGCGATGACGAGGCGGTCGGGCGCTCAGCGCGGCAGGTCGTCATCGATGTAGGCGCGGATGATGTCGGCGAAGCTGCCGTCGCCCGACAGCCCGAGCCGTTCGGCCCGGGACGTGTCCCAACGGCCCGGCCAGCTGCCGACGATGCGCTCGACGCGCGCGTCCGGCTCCCAGTGGATGCGGTCCGCGACCGTGTCGCCCGCCACCTCGCGCAGCGCCCGCGCCATGTCTTGCGCCGTCACGCAGACGCCGGGCAGGTTGATGGGCGCGCGGCTGTCCAGCCGCGCCGCGTCCAGCTCGCAGCCCGCCACCAGCGCCGCGATCGCGCCGCGCGGCGACAGCAGCCACAACCGCGTGCCGGGACGCACCGGGCACACGGCATCCTCGCCATTGAGCGGCTCGCGGATCATGCCGCTGGCGAAGGACGAGGCGGCGGCGTTGGGCTTGCCCGGCCGCACGCTGATGGTGGGCAGGCGCAGCACCCGGCCGTCGACGAAACCGCGCCGCGTGTAGTCGGCCAGCAGCAGCTCGGCGATGGCCTTCTGCGTGCCGTAGGACGATTGCGGATTCAGCGCGGTATCGTCGCGCACGATCTCGGGCAGGTCGCCGCCGTAGACCGCGACGGAGCTGGTGAAGATCACGCGCGGCCGGTGTCCCAGCGCGCGGCAGGTTTCAAGCAGCGCGCGCGAAGCATCCAGGTTGATGCGCATGCCCAGGTCGAAATCGGCCTCGGCCTGGCCGCTGACGATGGCGGCCAGATGGAACACGACGCGCGTGTCGGCGTCCATCGCCTGGCGCAGCACGGCCGGATCGGAGATATCGCCCACCTGCGCATGGGCGCGCGGATCGCCGTGCGTGTCGGCGGCGACCACGTCCAGCAGGTCGATGCGCGAGATCGGCTCGGCCGCGCCGTCCAGCGTCAGCACGCCTTGCGCCAGCAGCTTGCGCGCCAGCCGCTGGCCCAGGAAACCGGCGCCGCCGGTGATGAGTATCTTCATCGCTATGTGCCTCGTAGCGGATTCAGGAATGCATGGCGCGCCGGATCAGGCGCCCCGGTTCAGATAGGGCCGCGCCCAGCCCAGGCCGGCCGACGTGCCCGCGCGGGGCCGGTACTCGCAGCCGATCCAGCCGTCGTAGCCCAGCGCGTCGATCTGCTCGAACAGGTAGGGGTAGTTCAGCTCGCCCAGGTCGGGCTCGTGCCGGTCCGGCACGCCCGCGATCTGGATATGGCCGATGCCGGCCATGTCGCGGCGCAGCTTCATGGCCAGGTCGCCCTCGACGATCTGGCAGTGATAGCAGTCGAACTGCACCTTCAGGTTGGCCGCGCCCAGCTCGGCGCGGATCGCCTGGGCCTCGTCCTGGCGGGTCAGGAAGAAGCCCGGCATGTCGCGTGGATTGATCGGCTCGATCACGATGGTGATGCCGGCGCCGGCCGCCAGACGCGTGGCGTGGGCCAGATTTTCCAGGGACGCGGCGCGATGCGCGGCCCGGTCCTGGCCGGGCGCGATCAGCCCCGCCATCACGTGCAGGCTGCGGTTGCCGAGCCGCGCGGCGTATTCCAGCGCCTGGTCCATTCCGCGCCGGAACTCCTCCTGCCGGCCCGGCAGCGAGGCGATGCCGCGCTCGCCTGCCTGCCAGTCGCCGGGCGGCGCGTTGAACAGCGCCTGCGCGAGGCCATGCGAGTCCAGCCGCGCGCGGATCTCGGCGGCGGGATGCTCGTAGGGAAACAGGAACTCCACCGCCTGGAAGCCATCGCGCGCGGCCGCGGCGAAGCGTTCCAGGAAGGGATGCTCGGTGTACATCATGCTGAGGTTTGCAGCCAGGCGCGGCACGGCGATTCCTTGTCTGTATGAAGCTAACGGTTCACCATCCGCGCCGGCGTCAGCCACACGGCGACGGCGCCCAGCACCAGCAGCGCGGCCAGCACGTACATGCCGGACTGCGTCGACTGGGTCAGGTCCTTCAGGTAGCCAACCATATAGGGGCTGACGAAGCCCGCGAGGTTGCCCACGGAGTTGACGATGGCGATGCCGGCGGCGGCGGCCGTGCCCGACAGGAAGGCAGTGGGCAGCGACCAGAACAGCGGCGCGCAGGTCAGCACGCCGGCCGCGGCCAGCGACAGGAACAGCAGCGACATGGCGGTGTTGTCGGCGAACGAGGCCGTGGCGGCGAAACCGATGGCGCCCGCCAGGGCCGGCACGATCAGGTGCCAGCGGCGTTCGCGGCGGCGGTCGGCGCTGTGGCCCAGCAGGTTCATGACCACGATGGCGCACAGGAAGGGGATGGCGCTGAGCAGCCCGATCTTGAACGCGCCGCTCACGCCGGTGGACTTGACCAGCGTGGGCATCCAGAAGGTCAGCCCGTACTGGCCGGCCACGAAGGTGAAGTAGATCAGGCACATCCACCAGACGCGCTTGTCGGCGAAGACCTCGCGCAGCGAATGGCGCTGCGCGCCGGCCTGCTTCTGGTCGGCCTCGATCTCGCGCGTCAGCAGCCGCTTTTCCTCGTCGCTGAGCCACTTGGCGCGGTCGATGCCGTTATCCAGGTACATGACGGTGACGATGCCGATGAGGATGGCTGGCAGCGCCTCGATCAGGAACATCCATTGCCAGCCCTGCAGGCCGTGCGCGCCGTGGAAGGCTTCCATGATCCAGCCCGACAGCGGATTGCCGAAGATGCCGGCCACGGGAATCGCGGACATGAACAGCGCGATGATCTTGGCGCGGCGCTGCGCCGGATACCAGTAGGTCAGGTACAGGATCACGCCCGGATAGAAGCCCGCCTCGGCCAGCCCCAGCAGGAAGCGCAGCACGTAGAAGCCGGTGGGCGTCTCGACGAACATGAACATGGCGGACAGGAGGCCCCAGGTGATCATGATGCGCGCGATCCAGATGCGCGCGCCGATGCGGTGCATGAGCAGGTTGCTGGGCACCTCGAACAGGAAATAGCCCAGGAAGAACACGCCCGCGCCCAGGCCGAACACCGCTTCGCTGAAACCCAGGTCCTGCGACATCTGCAGCTTGGCGAAGCCGACGTTGACGCGGTCCAGGTAGGCGATCACGTAGCAGAGCATCAGGAAGGGCACCAGGCGCCAGAACACCTTGGCGTAGGCGCGCGCGGTGGCGCGGGCCTCGGGATCCTGCGGGGTGCTGCCGGCGGCCGTCTCCACGGCCATGTCCATCCGGGTCATCGTTGTCTCCAGGTCTTGCGCCGCGCCGGTCCGCTTGCTCGCGGCCGGCGGGCTTGGTGGTCGGGAAAAATCACCAGCGGGCGCCGAACACGGCGCGCAGTTCCTCCAGCGCGGCGGCGTCCAGCGGCTCGGGACGCGGCTGGCTCATCAGCCACAGGCGCGCGGTTTCCTCGAGTTCTTCGAGCGCGTAGGCGGCATGCGCCACCGAGCGTTCCCAGACCACCGGCCCCAGCCGCTCGAACAGCGCGCCGCGCACCTGGGCGGCCAGCGCCGCCACCTCGGCGGCGACCTGGGGATCGCCGGGACGGCGATAGGGGATCAGCGGAATGCGCCCCACCTTCATGACCTGGTAGGGCGTGATCGGCGGCAGGACTTCGTCCGGACGCCAGACGCCGGCCAGCGTCAGCGCCACCAGATGGGTGGAATGCGTGTGCACGATGCCGCGCGCATCGGGATTGGCGCGGTAGATGCCCTGGTGCAGCGCCAGGGTCTTGGACGGCTTGGCGCCGGACACCCAGTTGCCGGCGGCATCGACCTTGGACAACGCGGCGGGATCGAGCCGGCCCAGGCAGGCGTCGGTGGGCGTGATCAGCCAGCCGTCGTCCAGGCGCGCGCTGATGTTGCCGGCGGCGCCCACGGTATAGCCACGGTTGTACAGGCTGGCGCCGACGGTGCAGATTTCTTCGCGGATGCGGGACTCGGAAAGGGCGTCTTCGGTCATGGCCTTGCGCTGGGCAGACGCCCGGCCGGCCACCAACGCGGCCCGGGCGAGGCGCCGCGACAGCGTGTCTCTTTGGGTTTAAGTTATCGGGTCATCATACAAATTTGAGGAAGTGGGAGGAACCGGGAAAACCCGGATCCGGAAGGTTTGAAGATCACATCGAAGACGGCATCGCGCTCGCGACAACCCCGGGCCGCTCGCCAACGCGCGCCGCTGGCCCGGCAGCAGCAGCCGGTTCAACCAGCCGTGAAACCACGCCGCTGCGCCGCCGCCCGCACCAGCTCCGCCGGCATCATCGGCCCGGTCAGCGCGCGCGCCTGCGCCAGCGTGGCGGCGTCGGCCAGTTCGGGGCGGCCGCAGGCGTTGGGCGGCTCGGGCGCGTATTCCAGCACCAGCTCGATCAGCTTCGATGTCTCTTCGCCGCGCCAGTGCCGGATCATCGACAGGCCGAAGTCGATGCCGGCGGTGACGCCGCCGCCGCTGGCTCGGTTGCGATCAATGACGACGCGGGCCGCGTCGGGTATCGCGCCGAACTGGTCCAGGTAGTGGCGCGCGGTCCAGTGGCTGGCCGAACGGTAGCCGCGCAGCAGACCCGCCGCGCCCAACAGCAGCGCGCCGGTGCAGACGCTGGTCACCCAGGCCGCGCCCTCGCCCGCCCGCGCGATGGCGTCCAGCAAGGCGTCGTCCTGCAGCGCCTCGAACGTCGGCAGCGCGCCGCCCGGCACCAGCAACACGTCGGGCGCGGTGGAAAAGTCGGTAAAGTCATGCGTGGCGCGCAGCGTCAGCCCGGAATCGGTGAGCACGTCGCCCTTGGCGGACGCCACGAACTCGAACGCCACGTCCGGCATGGCGCCCCAGGCGGTCACCGGTCCCACCAGGTCCAGCGCCGTGAAACCCGGGTACATGAAACATACGATCTTCATTACAGCCTCGATAAAGTGTCTATGCGTTTTCGCCCTGTTTTTATAGTGTCGGCGCCCGCCGGCGACAACGCCGCGGCACAGGCAGATCCGGCCAAACGCAAGCCCGTTCGCGCCACCGCCTGGAGCGCGGCCTGATGCCCGCGCCGCGCAGCGTTGCCCTCGCCTTCGGCCCGGACGCGGCGGCGCTGGACCTGGCCGGCCCCATGGATGTGTTTTCGGCTGCCACCGCGCTGCTCGGCGAAGGCGCTGGCTACCGCCTGCTGCTGGTGTCCCCGCAGGACGGGCCGGTGCGCCTGTCCAACGGATCACGCATGCTGCCCGACCTGCGCTGCGCGGACGCCAACGACCGCTACGACGTCGTACTGGCGGCGGGCGGTCCCACGCCCGCGCACGACCCCGCCTTGAGCGGCTGGCTGCGGCGGGCCTGCCCGCGCGCGCGCGTGCATGGATCGATCTGCACCGGCGCCTTCGCGCTCGGCCACGCCGGGCTGCTGGACGGCCATACCGTCACCACGCATTGGGAATTCGCCGATGAGCTGGCGGCCCGCTTTCCCGCCGCGCGGGTCGAGCCGGACCGCATCCACGTGCGCAGCGGCGCGCTGATCACCTCGGCCGGCGTAACCGCCGGCATCGACCTGGCCCTGGCGCTGGTGGCCGAGGATCACGGCGCGGAACTGGCGCTGCGCATCGCGCAGAAGCTGGTGGTGGTGGCCCAGCGGCAGGGCGGACAATCGCAGTTCAGCCCCTACCTGAGCGCGCCGCAGGATCCGGGCACGCCGATCGCGCGGGTACAGGCCCATGTGATGGAACACGCTGGCGACGACTACAGCGTGGCCAGGCTGGCCGCCATCGCCGGCATGAGCGCGCGCAGTTTCGCGCGCCATTTCACGCAGGCCGCCGGCATCACGCCGCGCGAGTTCATCGAGCGCGCGCGCGTCGATGCCGCGCGCCGCCTGCTCGAAGGCAGCCGCCAGCCGCTCAAGGCCATCGCCTACGACTGCGGGTTCGGCAACGCGGACAACATGCGGCGCGTGTTCCAGCGGCGGCTGCGCGTCTCGCCCGCCGACTACCGGGCGCGCTTCAACCGCGACGCCTGAGCCTGCGCGCAGCGCCTACCGCGCCGAAAAAAAGGCCGTCCCGAAAGGACGGCCAATGCCTCAAGGCCAGAGCGGCCGCTGGAGGCGCGGCGATTGCGGCCCGCATAAGCGCAACCGCCGCACATCAATGACAGCGCGTCAGTTGTAGCGGAACGTGGCGGTCAGCATGGCCGAACGACCGGGCGCCACGTAGCTGAACAGGCCCACGTGCGAGGCTTCGTAGATCGTCTCGTTGGTCAGGTTGTTCAGGTTCAGCTGCAGGCTGAAGTTCTTGTTGAACGCGTAAGAGGCCATCGCGTCGTAGCGCCAGTAGGACGGCAGCTGGTACACGTTGGCATCGTCGACATAGCGCTTGCCGGTATAGGTGGCGCCGATGCCGGTGGTGAGTTCGGGCAGGAACTTGTAGGTGGTCCACAGGCTCGCGCTCTGGCGCGCGATGAACTTCATCTGCTTGCCGCTGAAGTCCTCCTTGCCGCTGCGATAGGAGCTGATCTTCGGATCCAGGTAGCTGTAGCCGGCCCAGACCTGCCACTTCGGCGTGATCGAGCCCGCCGCGCCCAGCTCGATGCCGCGCACGCGGTTGCTGCCCGCCAGCGTGATGTCGCCCGTCAGCGGATCGGAGGAACGCGCGTCGGTCTTGCGCGTCTCGAACAGCGCGGCGGTCAGCGACAGACGGTCGTCGAACACATTCCACTTGGTGCCGATCTCGATGCTGCGGCTCTTTTCCGGACCCAGGTCCGCGGTCGAGGCGGTCAGGCGCCCGCCCGCCGCGCCGTCGGCGCCGCCGGACTGGCCCGCCGTCTCGCCCGAGGGATTCGACGAGGTGCCGTAGGACACGTAGATGCTGCCGTTGGGCGCGGGCTTGTACACCAGGCCCAGCTGGTAGTTCCACAAGCCATCCGTGCGTTTGGCGCCGCCGCTTTCCACGCGGTAGCGGTCATAGCGCAGGCCCACGCTGGTTTCCCATTGCTCGCTGAACTTGATCGTGTCGAACACGTAAGCCGCGGCGGTATTGGTCTTGGCGGCGCGGTACGACGGCCCCCAGCTCAGGCTGCCCGTGTACGCCTGATGCGGATTCGGCCGGTACAGATCGTCGAGCAGCGTCTTGTCGAAGCCGCCGCTGGAGATGCCGTCGCGCTTGGTGATCTCTTCGCGGCTGAATTCCACGCCGGCCACATAGCTGTGGCGCAGGCCGCCGGCGGCGAACTCGCCGAACAAGTCGGTCTGGTTGGCGAAGGACCTGTTGGTCTGGTTCAGCGTGCGCAGCGCCTTGCTGATCTTCAGGCCGTTGGCCTCGGTGGAGCACGGCGCCTTGCCATAGGCCGGATTGGGCCGGCTCCCCGTGGGCGCGGCGCAATTGTCGAAGGACGGACGCGTCATCACGTATTCATTACGCGATTCGCTGTAGCGGGTGGAGTTGCGCAGCGTAGCCGCGTCGCTGAACTGGTGCTCGATGCGCAACGTGCCCATGTCGGCCTGGTTCTTGCGGTAGTCGCGGCCGACGATGCCGTAGTAGTTGTCGCGGTCCACGCGCGGCGGCGTGACGCGGCCCGGGCGCGATTCGTTCTTGAACGGGATGCCCAGGTCCGGCGTGTCGTCGTTCTGCAGGTGGTAGTAGCTGAGCGTCACGCGGGTGGGCGTGCCCAGGCCCCAGGCGATGGACGGCGCTGCGCCCCAGCGGTCGGTCTTGACGTGATCGCGGCCCGGCACGTCGCCGCCCTGCTTCATCACGTTCAAGCGGAACGCCGCGGTGTCGGAGAACGCCACGTTGGCATCGCCGGTCAGGCGCCAGTTGTTGTCGGTGCCGAAACCGGTGGATGCCTCGGCGAAGGTCTCGGCCTTGGGCGACTTGCTGACCAGGTTGATGCTGCCGCCGGTCGAGCCGCGGCCGGAATATGCCGAGCTGGGTCCCTTGAGGATCTCGACCGACTCGATGTTGAAGGTCTCGTGCGAGAAACGGCCCAGGTCGCGCATGCCGTCGACCATCAGGTCGGTGCTGGCCTCGTAGCCGCGAATGAAGGGGCGGTCGCCCGTGGGCGTGCCACCCTCGCCCGCGCCGAAGGTGATGCCGGGCGCGGTGCGCAGCACGTCCATCAGCGAGGTGGCGGCGCGGTCACGCATCAGCTGCTCGGTGATCACCGTGACCGAGCGCGGCGTATCCAGCAGCGGCGCCGTCATCTTGGGCGAGGACGCCACGTTGGCCTCGTAGCCGTCGTTCACCGCCTGGCCCGACACGTGCACTGGCGACAACTCATGCGTGGCGCCCTGCGCCAGCGCCAATCCCGGCGCGGCCAGCGCGCCGCACACGGCGGCATAAATCGAGTTCGACACGCTGCCGGCCCTTTGCAGGACCGAGAATCTCTCTTGGATAGACATGGAAATTGAACGATTGACCGCCCCGCGGCGGCGCGCTTGGTGCGCTTGTTTTTTATAGGAAGCGCAATGATAGGCATTCCTATTATTTTGTTCAACTTTACGTCAGGAATTTTTCAAATATCAGAACTTTCCAAATGAAATTTGGGACCCGCTCTTGCACCGCGTGATAGCCAGGCCGAGGGAACGCCTGACCGCGGACGCGCCACCGCGTCCTTCAGGCATCCGCCAGCGCGGTCTTCAGGCGGGCCTGGCCCCCGCCAGCGCGTCGCTCCAGCCCGGCGCGGCCGCGCTGCTTTCCAGCAGGCGGTCGACGATGTCCAGGATCTGCGCCGCGGCCTGCTCGATATGCCGCTCAAGCGCCGCGCCGGCGTCGTCCGCCCGCCCCTCGCGGCACAGCGCGATCAGCGCCGTGTGCTCGTCGTGGGCCTGCTGCCGGATGGGTGCGTTGACGATCTGGAAACGGAAATAGCGCTCGGACTTTTCATGCAGCGCGCGGATCATGCCCAGCGCCGCCGGCCGCCGCGCCGCGCGGTACAGGTGTTCATGCAGCTGCCAGTTCAGCTGGCCCCACTGCCTGGGCTCGGCCGCGTCCATGCGCGCCACCACGTCCGAGGCCTGCGACAGATCGGTATCTTCCAGCAGCGGAATCGCCTCGCGCAGGATCCAGGGTTCCAGCCGCAGCCGCAGCTCGAAGAACTCCTGCACTTCCGCGCGCGACAGCATGGTCACGAAAGCGCCCCGGTGGGCGATGGTGTCGACCAGCCCCTCCGCGCTCAACAGGCGCAGCGCTTCGCGCACTGGAATGCGGCTGACGCCCAGCTCCTCGGCGAACAGCTCCTGGCGCAGAGGCTCGCCCGGCGGGATGTCGCCCGACAGGATGCGATCCCGCAGTACGTCGGCCACCAGCTCGGTCGTGGTCTTGCGCACGATGCGCTGACGGTTGGCGTCGGACGGGGAAGAATGTCTGGTCACTGCGATAGCCTCTGCTGCAAGGGGCGGGCCAGCATGCCCTGGCCAGGCGACTTCGAACCGCAAGCCGCCTGCGGCGGACCACGGCGGCACCTCAGGGTGGCGGCACGCCCGGAATGCGGACACTAGGGGAACCCCGCAGAGACAGGAACGCGCGGATCCCGCAAGCTAGTCACAGAATTATATTGGATCCAAAATCCTTGTCCGTTCCCGATGACGGTTCCGGATGATCCCGTCGCAGCATTTGGCGGGGTGGCACAGGCGATTTCATCGGGTGCAGGCATGCCGCACAAAATTGGATCCAATATAAAGTAACCACGAATCGTACCGAATTTTCGCCTGCTTTCTTCCCCATCGCCCAGGAGCGCACGCATGGCCATCCAATGGAAAGGCGTTTTCCCCGCCGTCACCACCAAGCTGAAACCGGATTTCTCGCTGGACACCGACGCCATCCGCGCCGGGCTGGAACGCCTGATCGCCAATGGCGTCAGCGGCGTCGTGATGATGGGCATGGTGGGCGAGAACGCCCAGCTCGCGCCCGAGGAGAAACTGACCGTGCTGCGCACCGCGCTGGACACGGTGCGCGGCCGCGTGCCGGTCATCTCCGGGCTGGCGGAAACCAGTACGGCGCGCGCCGCCGCCTACGCCCGCGACGCCGAGAAGCTGGGCGTGGATGGCCTGATGGTGTTTCCCGGCCTGACCTACAAGTCCGACGCGCGCGAGACGATCGCCTTCTACCGCAGCGTGGCGCAGGCCTCGCGGCTGGAGATCCTGCTCTACAACAACCCGCGCGGCTATGGCGTGGACCTGACGCCGGACGTGGTGGCCGAACTGCTGGAATCGCCCACCATCACCGCCATCAAGGAAGAGTCGTATGACACCACCCGCGTCACCGACCTGGTGTCGCGCTTCGGCGACCGCCTGGCCGTGGTCTGCGGCGTCGACGACCTGATCGTCGAGAGCGCGGCGCTGGGCGCGCGGGCCTGGGTGTCGGGCATGGCCAATGCCCTGCCCAGGGAATCGGTGCGGCTGCTGGAACTGGCCGTGGCCGGCGACTTCGCGCAGGCGCGCAAGCTCTACGCCGCGCTGACGCCGCTCTTTCACCTGGATACCGTGGTCAAGCTGGTGCAGCACATCAAGCTGGCCGAGCACCTGATCACCGGCTCGGCCGAGACCGTGAAGCCGCCGCGCCTGGACCTGGCCGGCGAAGAGCGCGAGCGCACCATCGCCATCGTCAAGCGCACGCTGGAGGACCTGAAGGCGCTGGGCTGCTGAGGCCCGGCGTACATGCCCGAAGACCCCGCCGGCGCGAGCCGGCACGCCTCCCGCCGGCGCCGCGGGCGGCATTCGATGCAGCGAGATCGGCGCCCCAACCCCGCTCAAGGCCACACCCGAATCCCATGAAACTGCTCAACCTGCTCCTGCTTTCCGCCGCCTGCTGCGGCGCCGCCGCCCAGGCCGCGGACAGCTATCCGACCAAGTCGATCGAACTGGTCGTGTCATACCAGCCCGGCGGCGGCAGCGACAGCACGGCGCGCGCCATCGCCGACGCCGCGCGCCCGCTGATGCCACAGTCCGTGGTGGTATTGAACCGTCCCGGCGGCAGCGGCTCCATCGGCTGGTCCTATGTGGCCGGCTCCGACGACGGTTACCGCCTGATCCTGATGACGCCGGAAATGCTGGTCGTGCCGCTGATGGGCATCGGCAAGGTCACCGTCGGCGACTTCCAGCCGATCGCGCGCTTCACCGACGACCCGTCCTCGATCACCGTGCGCGCCGACGCGCCGTGGCGGACCGCTCAGGAATTCATCCAGTACGTGAAGGCCAATCCCGGCAAGGTCACGTTCTCCAACGCGGGCAACGGCACCATTCCGCACGTGGCCGCCGGCGCCTTCGCCGAGGCGATCGGCGCGCGGCTGGAACACATCCCCTACAACGGCTCCGCGCCGGCCATCATGGGCCTGCTGGCCGGCGACGTGCAGGCCACCACCGTGGCCTATGCCGAGCTGCGCCAGTACGTGGAAAGCGGCAAGCTGCGCACGCTGGCGGTCATGTCGGAGAAACGCGTGGCCGGGCTGGACGCGCCGACCTTGAAAGAGCTGGGCCACGACCTGCAGTTCAGCGTGTGGCGCGGACTGGGCCTGCCCAGGAACGCGCCGCGAGAGGCGGTGGAGAAATGGCGCGCGGTGTCCAGGGAGCTGGCCACTTCGCCCAAGTTCCAGGAAACCATGACCAAGCAGAATCTCACGCCGTCCTATGCCGACACGCCGGCCTTCGTCGCCGACATCGAGCGGCAGAACCAGGCGGTCAAGACGCTGATGCCCAAGCTGAACCTGAAGCAATAGGCGCGTGAAGACGCGGCCGGCGGCGGCGCCATTTGCCGCCGGCCCGCCGCGCGGGTATGTTTGAGGGCCCTCCCGCCGCCAGACGAGATCCCGCCGATGTCCTCATCCCTGTCCGTCGTGAACATCTCCGCCAATGCCAGCGACTGGCGCGGCCAGGCGCTGTCGAACTTCTGCCTGTCGCCCTTCGTGCTGGACGGCGCGCTGTACGCCTCCATCGAAGGCTTCATCCAGGGCATCAAGTTTCCCGAGGGCGATCCGGTCCGAGCGGCCGCGTTCCAGGCCAGCGGCTGGGACGCCAAGCACCTGGGCGACGGCGCCCGCCGCGATGCCGTGCACTGGCAAGACGCGCGCATCGCCTATGGCTCGGCCGAACACCATCGCCTGATCGAACGCGCCATCCGCGCCCGCGTGTCGCAAAGCACCGGACTGCGCCAGGCGCTGGCGTCCACCGCGGGCGCGGCGATCGCGCATGAGACCGGCGCGCCCGAGTCGCCCGCCACCTCGCTGCCCGCGACGGTGTTCTGCCGCATCCTGGAGACGCTGCGCGAGGACATCCTGGCGGGAACGCTGCGCGAGGAACGTTGAAGCCGACCTGCGAAAGCGAGAAAGCTCGCGAGCGCGATGCGATCCCGCCACAGGCTCAATGTGGCTCAACGCGACCGGCGGGCGCGGCGCTCGCGCGAACGGCGGGAGCGCCGGATAGCGGCGGCACGGCAGACGCCAGCGGCGCGCCGTCCATCGCCGCCTGCGGCTTGCGCGCCGCGAAATAGCCATCCACCTCGCGCACATCGCCCGCCGCCAGCGTGCCCGCCAGCTGCCTGACCTTCAGCCCGGCCAGCAGATACGCGTAACGCGCCTGCGCCAGATTCTTCAAGGCATCGAAATAGCGCTGCTCGGCATCCAGCACATCGGCGTTGACCCGTTCGCCGCCCGCCACGCTCTTGCGCACCGCGACGGTCAGCTCGCGCGCGGAGTCCACGGCCAGCTGGTAGGCGCGCAGCTTGGCGACGCTGCTGTTGTACAGGTTGAACTGCTTGCGCAGCTCGTTGAGCACCTCGCGCGTCTTGGCGTCGTTCTCGTAGCGCAGCCGGTCGCGGTTGTCGACGGCCTGCCGAACCGATGACGACACGCCGCCGCCGGCGAAGATCGGAATGCTGACCTGCAGGCCGAACGAATTCGTCACGTACTTCTGCCCGTAGGTGCTTTCGGAGCTGGACTTGTCACGGCCGGCGCTGGCATAGGCGCTGACCTTGGGCATGTGGCCGGCGCGGGCCTTGCCGATGGCGTGGTCGGCGGCATCCGCCGAATGGCGCAGCGCGATCAGCTCGGGGTTGTGCGCCAGCGCCTGCGCGCGCCAGTGCTCGAAGTCGTTCGGCGCCAGCGGCCGCACCGCGAACTGACCGCCCAGCGCGTCCAGGTCGGCGGCATCGATCGGCTCGCCCACCATGGCGGCCAGCGTGTTCAGCGCCGCGTCCAGGTTGTCCTGCGCCTCGATCTCCTGCGCCAGCGCCAGGTCGTAGCGCGCCTGGGTCTCCAGCACATCGGTGCGATTGCCCTCGCCAGCCGCCAGCCAGCGCTCGTTCTGCGTCTTCTGCGCTTCATAGGCGCGCTTCTGCACCCGCACCAGGTCGATCTGGTCGGTGGCGTACAGCGCATCCATGTAGGCCTGCGCCACCCGCACGGCCAGTTCCTGGCTGCGGCTGCGGAAACGCTCGTCGGCGTGGCGCGCCTGGGCCACGCCGTAGTAGTAGGCAGAGATGGCCTCGTAATCGAAGATCGGCTGCTGCAGCGTCAGCGAGGACGAGCTGCTGCGATAGCTGCGGTCGGTGGTCTGCTCGCCGAAAAAGGTGGGCTGGGTCACTTCCGAACGGTTGCGCCCGTTGCGGTACTGGAACGCGATGTTCGGCAGCAGGCCGGCCCGCCCCTTGTTGCGCTCTTCCAGGCCGGCGTCGCGCTCCTTGCCGGCGGCCAGGTAGGCCGGATCGTTCTCCAGCGCCATGCCGTAGAACTGCATCAGCCCAGCCGCGCCGGCCCCCGGCGCGCACAGCGCCAGCAGCAGTCCGGCGCACAGCATGCCCACGACGGACCCGGCATCGCGCCACGAATATCCCCGAATCTCGTGCATCAGCGCTCCCGGATGCTTTCCATGCCGTACTGCATCAGCGGATCCAGGAAATACTCGATGACCCGGCGCCGGCCCGTCTTGATTTCCGCCGTCACCGCCATGCCGGGAGCCAGGCGGATATCGGCGCCGTTGACCGCGATGGTCGAGCGCGCCATCTCGACGCGCATCGAATAGACCAGCCCACGCTTCTCGTCGTTGATGGCGTCATCGGACACCGACTTCACCGTGCCCGGCACGATGCCGTACTTGGTATACGGAAAGGTCTCGATCTTCACCTCGGCTTCCTGTCCAGGCCTCACGAAACCCACGTCCTTGTTCTCCAGGAAGGCCTCGATCTCCAGCAGATGCTCCTGCGGCACCACCAGCATCAGCGGCTGCGCCTCGGTCACCACGCCGCCCACGGTGCGCACGGCCAGCTGCTGCACCGTGCCGGACACCGGCGCGGTCAGCCGGGTCAGATGCTCGGACTGGCGCGCCTTGACCAGGTCCTGTTCCAGCAGCGCCATGCGCTGGCGCGCCTCGTTCAGCCGGTTCAGGCTGGCGTGCCGGGCGTCGGCGCGCACGGTCTCGCGCTGCTGCCGCGCCTCGGCGATGGTCGCCTCGATCTCTTTCAGGCGGCTGCGCTGCATGGCCAGGTCCGATTCCTGCTCGATGCGCTCGCGCTCGCGCTCCAGATAGGCGTTGCGCGCGACATACTGGTCGCCGGCCAGCTCCTTCAACGACTCGGCGCGCTGGCGCGCGATGGGCGATGTGCGCTCCAGCTTGCGCGCCAGCGCCTGCGTGGTCTGCAGCTCGGCCTGGCGTCGCGCGATTTCGGCATCGATGCCGGCCAGCTTGGCCTGCAGCGCCAGGTACTCGGCGCGCGCCAGCCGGCGGACGTCCTCCGCCGCCCTGGGATCGGCCTGCACCGGTTCCAATACCGGCGCGCTGCCCTGGTCGATGGCCACCAGCATGGCCTCGGCATGCGCGGCCTGCAACGCCCAGGTCTGCAATTCGTTGACGATGCGCTGCTGCTCGGCCCGCGTCACGGTGCCGTCCAGCTCGATCAGCAGGTCGCCGGCCCGCACCGCCTGCCCTTCGCGCACATGGATGGCCTTCACGGTGGCGGTGCCGATAGGCTGCACCACCTGCGTGCCTTCGCTGGGAATGATCTTGCCCTGCGCCGTCGCCACGATATCGACCCGGCCCAGCACCGACCACGCCAGCGCCAGCGCCGCGAAGGCGATCAGCAGCCACATCGCCACCCGGGGCGCGGGCGACACCGCCTGCTGCTGCAAGGACAGCGCGGCGGGCAGGAACTCGGCCTCGTCGCTGCGGTAGCGCGTGCGTTCCCACGACTTGCGCTCGCGCCAGGAAGAGGCGAACACCGCCCCGTACCGGCGGACCAGATCGCGCCACGCGCCCAGTGCATGTCCCAGCGCCATCGCTACCCCTGCTGCATGCGATACAGCGCGGCGTACTGCCCCTGCTCGCGTTGAACGAGGTCGGCGTGCGTGCCTTCCTCGACGATATCGCCGCGATCCATCACCACGATGCGGTGCGCGTCCTTCACGGCGGACAGCCGGTGCGCGATGATCAGCACGGTGCGCCCGCGGCTGATCTCGCGCATGTTCTGCTGCACGATGCGCTCGGACTCGTAGTCCAGCGCGCTGGTGGCTTCATCGAAGATCAGGATGCGCGGATTCGACAAGAGCGCGCGGGCGATGGCGATGCGCTGGCGCTGCCCGCCCGACAGCGTGGCGCCATGCTCGCCCACCATGGTGTCGTAGCCTTCCGGCAGCTCGGCGATGAACTCGTGCGCGCCGGCCAGCTGCGCCGCCTGCATCACCCGCTGCAGCGGCATGCCGGGATCGCTGAGCGCGATGTTGTCGCGGATGCTGCGGTTGAACAGCACGTTCTCCTGCAGCACCACGCCGATCTGCCGTCGCAAGGAACTGGCATCGATGGTGGAGATGTCCACGCCATCCACCAGCACCCGCCCCTGCTCGGGCTGGTACAGCCGCTGCACCAGCTTGGTCAGCGTGCTCTTGCCCGAGCCCGAACGGCCGACGATGCCCACGGTCTCGCCCGGCTGCACCCGCAGCGACACGCCGCGCAGCGCCGGCTGCGCGCCGGGCCGGTAGCGGAACTCGACCCGGTCGAACTCGATGCCGCCCTGCACCGGCGGCAGGGCCGGCCTGGGCGTATGCACCTCGGTGCGCGTGTTCAGGATGTCGCCCAGCCGCTGCATCGAGATGCCCACCTGCTGGAAATCCGTCCACAGCTGCGCCAGCCGCATCACCGGCCCGGCCACGTTGCCCGACAGCATGTTGAAGGCGATCAGCTGCCCCACGGTCAGCTGCCCGTCGATCACCAGCCGCGCGCCCAGCCACATGGTGGCCACCGTCACCAGCTTGCTGACGAAGGTCACGCCACCGTTGGCCACGGTGCCGATCGCGGTCGTGCGAAAGGCCGCCTTGACGTAGGCCGCCAGCTGGTTGTCCCACTTGCGGATCCACTGCGGCTCGACCGCGCTGGCCTTGACCGTCTCCACGCCGCTGATCGTTTCCACCAGGAAGGACTGGTTTTCCGCGCCACGGTTGAACTTCTCGTTCAGCCGCGCCCGCAGCGTGGGAGTGAAAGCCAGCGACAGCACCACATAGCAAGGCAGCGACGCCACCACGATCAGCGTCAGCCAGACGCTGTAGTAGGCCATCACGGCCAGGAACACGATGGAGAAGAACAGGTCCAGCACCACCGTGATGGCATTGCCCGTCAGGAACGACCGGATGTTCTCCAATTCCCGCACCCGGGCCACGGAATCACCCACCTGGCGCGCGCGGAAATAGCCCAGCGGCAGGTTCAGCAGATGCCGGAACAGGCGCGCGCCCAGCTCCACGTCGATGCGGCTGGAGGTGTGCGCGAACACATAGCTGCGCAGCGCGGTCAGCACGACCTCGAACGCCACCACCGCCAACAGCCCGACCGCGATCACGTCCAGCGTGGTGAAGCTGCGGTGCACCAGCACCTTGTCCATCACCACCTGGAAAAACAGCGGCGTCACCAGCGCGAAGCACTGGATGACGAAGGACACGAGGAATACCTCGAGCAGCAGCTTGCGGTAGCGCACCACCGCCGGGATGAACCAGCTGAAGTCGAACTTGGCCAGCGCGCCGGTGATCGAGGCGCGCGAGGCCACCAGGATCAGCTCGCCGGTCCAGGTCCGCTCCAGCTCGTCCAGCGTCAGCTCGGTGGGGCCGCTGCGGCGCGGATCCTGGATCAGCGCCTTGCCGGCATCGACGCGCGCCAGGATGAAGAAATTGCCGTCGCTGTCACGGCCGATGGCCGGCAGGGGCGTGGTCGTCAACCGATCCACACGCACCTTGGCGCGACGGGCGCGCAGGTCCAGCTTGCGCGCGGCGAGCAGGATCTCGGTCACGCCGAATGGCGCGCCGTCGGCGCGGAATTCGTGAGCCAGCTGGTCGGGGTCGGCGGCGACCTGGTGGTAGCGGGCCAGCATGGCGAGGCAGAGCAGGCCGGTGTCGGGCGTGGCCGTGGGCGCGCCATGCGGCCCGCGCGCGTCCGCCGGTTGGCCGCCCGGCCCGCCAGATGCTTCGTCGATGTGCTTCATCTTGCCGGGCGCCTCGTTCCTTCCCTCATTGCAGGCTCGCGGCGACAACGGACAACGGTAGGCCGACGCCATGAGTCGGCAGCGCCAACCCGCCGCTGGCCGGCGGCGCGAATCCGGCCATCGCCGCCACCAGGCCTTCGAGCTTCGCATCGGCTGATTCACCGCCCGCTGACGCGGCAGGCTCCGGACGGCGCACGGCACTGGGCTGAAAACGCAGCGTCAGGTCTCCGACCAGCATTTGAGAGCCGTCCGCCATTCGCGCTCGTGAGGTACCGCCAATCTCCGAGCCGTCCGCATAGCGGACTGCGGATTCCGTATCCGGAACCAGGCCGATCGCGCTGATGCCGGCCTGGTCCAGCGTCTTCAGCTCGTCCGGCGTTGCTGCGCCGTCCTGGTCCAGGTCTTGCCACACGCGAAACGCCCGCCATTGCTCATCAGTGCCATCCAGCACGCCGTCGTGATTGGAATCGAACAGCAGGCGCAAGGCAGACAAGTCCGTGATCGTGTCGATCCCGGCTCCCGGCGGCTGCGCAGCCAGCTCGGCCTGCCATGCTTGCGGCGTCTTCCATTGGGCGAAGGCAAGCTCCTGGGGCTGGTCAATGCGGCCATCGGCCTCAGGCCCCAACCCGGCGCCACGATCGATGACGAGAAAGCCGTCGCCAGGGCCCACCCACGCCGTCCTGTCCGGAATGCCGTCGCCGTCAAAGTCGAAGCGGGGGCCAGCCATATCCAACGGCTGATCAGTGTACGGGCGAATGTCGAAGACGCCGTTTCGGTCCAGATCGAGCACCACCGGCGGCGCACCGCTAGGTCCACTGCCATGCGCACCCATCAGCTGCAATGCCGCCTCCCAGTTCCCCGCCGTCTGGCGCAAGGCTTCATCGAAATCCGGGTCGTTCCAATACACCCTGACGGGCGGCAGCACGATGATTCCATCGTCCGTCGGCGGCACCGAGCCTCCGGAAGGAAACGTCGGCAAGGGCAGGCGTATCACACCACCGCCTGGGCCACCGCCCGATTCCTGGCCTCCCGCTTGAGTCGGCGGATTGCCGGCCGCGATCCGCGCTTCCTCCGCTCTCTTTCTCTCTCTTTCCCGCTCGGCTTCGGCGGCGATGCGATCAGCGGCGATGCTTTCCCACCGCTTGCGCTCTTCAGCTTCATCGCGCGCTTTCACCACCTCCGGCGGAATGAGCGCACCTTTGTCGTCATAGTGCTTTTCCAGCACCCGCTTGCCGGTGTTGGGATCGTAGTAACGCTCGACACGCCCATCCGGCGTGACGTCCGTGGTCTTGACCAGGCGGCCGTCAGGCGCATAGACGCTCGTCGAATAGCGGGCTATGGCATCGCCTGCCCATTCATCGATCGTCCTCACGCCCGTGACGCCATTCTGACCGTACTCACGCTCTTCGATCACCTTGCCGTTCTGATTCACCGTGATGTCGCGGCCGGCCTCGACCATCGTCACGATGCTGCTGTCCGGGCCACGGGATACATAGCGCAAGACGAGGTCGCCGTCTGCCTGGGCATTGCCATTGCCGGCGCTCGTATCGCTGAACTGCTTCAGATAGTCCTGACGGGCCTGGGCGGAATCCGCGTTGACCAAGGTGCCGTCGTTCAAGCCCAGCGCGACCAGTTTCGCGATGTCGGCTGGCATGTTCCTGGCCGCGAGGTCCTGCTCCATCTGACGGAAATGGCCGACCTTGCCGTCGATATCGCCGTAGCCGAGCAATTTGATCGCCTGCCGGGCGGCGCCCCATATGCGTTCCACCAGCGCGTCGCCCGCCGCTCCACCGATCACGCCGCCGACGATGCCGCCGACCAGAATGCCGGCGATGGCCACCGGCGTGCCGGCCAGCATGGCCCCCGCCAACGCGCCGCCAGCCATGCCAAGCTGCAACCCGCCATAAGTCCGGGCCGCCAGTTGCGCCATCACCTCGCTCGCGCGCCCGGCATCGCCCTTGCTCGCGGCCTGTGCCGCCTCGGCCGAGCTGGTGCCAATGTCGTAGATCAGGCCGGCCAGGCCCAGGAACTTCAGCCCGGCGCCAAGCTTGGACAGGATCGTGGTGGTCGTGGTGGTGCCATCCTTCATCACGCGCATCACTTCCGCGTCGCTGAGCAGTTTTCCGGAGAGCGTCTTGGAATAGGACGGACTGGTCGGATCGAACACCGGCAGCTTGCCGATGTTCGCGCGCTGCTCCGGCGTCAGATTGCCGCGCACGCCTACCTGGTTGATGAGGTCCGGCGTGCTCAACGTGATCGCCGACGGCTCGAAGCCAAAACCCTTGATGCTCTGCCCGCCCTTGGTGGGAACGCCTCGGAAAAAACCGTCGTCGGATGCTACCGCGACCACGTTCCCGGCCTTTTTCTCGGCTCTCATGCGCTCGAGAATGGACGCGTCCCCGCCGTCCAGGCCAAGGGTGGGGGAACTGTATTTGGCGTCGCGGGGCAATGCCCCACTCTCCTTGCCGCGCTCAAACTGCGAGTAGGATAAAAACTCCTGCGTCGCAACAGCCAGAATCCCCCTGGATTGCAGCCAGTTCTGCAGGCCCGTGCCATTTGGCCCTTTGCTTATCTCCACAGAGACTACGTCCGTCACCGCAAGCACATATCCATCGAGTTTGACCAGATTCACCATCTGATCCAGATATGCCCTGCCACCGATGTTCCAGGCTCTCGACAAAAAGTCGTTGTCCAGGTAAAGAACTTTCTGCATCGTCAGTCCAATCCCAGCATTTCGCGGCGGGCAATCCGGACACGCCACTGCAATTGGATGACGTCTCGATGATCAAAGGCCTTCTCATACTTGATCATCAACGCAGCGAGTTCAATGCCTGGAGCAGATGATTCTGAAAGATCGCCTGTCGTTTTTTCCAGGTGTTCGAGCTCCGCCCAATCCTGTGGGTTTCGTTCCTTGAGATAGGCAACGGCTTCGGCCACCTCCTCCTGTGACCATTCATGCGGCACCCAACCATCCCGCGACGCGGCACCCTGCTTCTGTTCGTTGTCCATCGCTCCCCCTGGATCCATGACTTCCGTCACGGCGAACGCTTGTCCGCCATTTGCGATCAAGCCCAATGTTCCACGCCGCACACTTCCCCCTCAGCAGTCCAACAGAACCGCACCAACCAAAGTGGCATCGATTCCGTTATCCGGGGAAGTTCGCTCGTTGAATGAAACCAGGCTCATATTTCGATACTTAGTTTCAGTTGGTATTGAGTGCTATTTATATTTAAGCCATGCAAGCATGAAACTTTTATTGCAATCCGGAAAACTGAGACTGATGCTGTCGCCGCCTCACGGCTTCGCATGCGTCTTGGAATTGGCGCCTTGTTCCAGCCTGACAATCCACGCCCCGGCGGACCTACCGGCCCGCCGGATGCTTGTCGATGAGCTACATGCCGCCCCCAGCCATCATTGCCAGTTGGCCGCCAGCACCGGGTTCAGCGCCGCCGCGTAGTTCGGCGGCAGCGTGGTGACGCCGCTGGGAGGCGGTGTGAAACCGGCCATCGCGTTCACCAGGTTGTCGACCTTGGTGTCCAGCAAGAAGCGGGAGCCGGCCTGGAATTTCTCGACGTGGTGCTGCTGCCCGGCGTACCAACGCTCCACCGTCACCCGGTTCTGCGTGCCGATGACGCTGACCTCCAGGTCCTCGCCGACGCGCCGGAACCAGAGCTGGTCGAAGGTGCGCCCTCCGAGCACGGCCACGTCGACATCACCGGGATCCGACTCGGTCTCGATAATGCGGTCCTGTCCGAACTCCTGGGTGAAGAAATAGCGGTCGCCACCCAGACCGCCAATCAAGATATCGTTGCCACCCATGCCGTTGAGGATATCGTTGCCCTTTCCCGCGCTGAGGATATTGGCGGCATCGTTGCCCACCATACTGTTCAGGGCGTCGTTGCCGGTACCGTTGATAGCATCGTTGCCTCTCAACGTCAGGCCTTCCACATGCTCCGGCAGCGTGAAGCTGATCGTCGACTCCACGCGATCCCCGCCCTCGCCCGCCAACTCGATGATGCGGTCCAGCGGACTGTCGATGTAGTAGACGTCATTGCCCTTGCCGCCGATCAGCGTGTTGGCACCGTCCCCGCCATGCAGATGGTCGTCGCCATCGTTGCCGATGAGGATATCGTCGCCGTCCAGCCCCCACAGCACGTCGTTGTTGCTGCCGCCTTCCAGGATATCGTCGCCGGCCGTGCCGGTCAGCGTGAGCGGACCATTGACCACGCCCGTCCAGCTTCCCGACATCGCCGTCTTCAACGCCAGCGCCTGCGCGGCCGTCAGGTTGAGCTGTCCCAGCGGCGGCGGCGTCATCCCCGCCATCGCCGCGACCAGCGCCTCGACCTTGTCCTCGCGCAGGATGGCGCCCTGCGTGGTGGTGAACTGCTCGACGCGGTAGCGCGCGCCCAGGAACCAGTTGCTGATCGTCACGCCGCCGGCGGTGCCGATGACGCGCACCTCCAGGTCGTTGCCCACCCGGCGGAACCAGAGCTGGTCCGCCGCGATGCCTTCGCTAAAGGCCACGACATCGTTGTTGCCGGCGGTGTCGTCGTCCTCGATGATGCGGTCCATGCCGCTGTCTCGCGCAATGACGTAGCGGTCGTTGCCGTCGCCGCCGATCAGCGTGTCGTCACCACCGCCGCCGTTGAGCGTATCGTCGCCGCCGCCGCCGCGCAGCGTGTTGGCGGCGCTGTTGCCGACCAGCACGTTGTTGCCGCTGTTGCCCGTGCCGTCGATGGCCTGGTCGCCCGTCAGATACAGCAGCTCGACATTGTCGGCCAGCGTATGGCTCACCGAGGCGTAGACCCGGTCCAGGCCCTGCCCGGGCAACTCGATGATGACGTCGTCGACGCTGTCGACGTAGTAGGCGTCGTTGCCATCGCCGCCCACCAGCGTGTTCCTGCCCGCGCCGCCATAGAGCTGGTCGTTGCCGTCTCCGCCATACAGCGCATCGTCGCCATCGCCGCCGTAGAGCTTGTCGTTGCCGCCATGGCCGTACAGCACGTCGTCCCCGGCGCCGCCGGTCAACACATCGTCGCCCGCGCCGCCTTCCAGGCGCACCGCCTCGGGCCGCGTCAGGCCCCAGGCAGTCTTGACCGCCGGCCATAGCGCGCTCTGCTGCTCCGCCGTCAGGCCGGCCTGCGGCACGGTCGGCGACAGGGCGGCCATCGCGTCCACCAGCGCCTGCACCGCCTCGGCGCGTAACAGCGCGCCGCTGGCGGCCTGGAAGATCTCCACCCGATACTGCGCGCCCAGGAACCAGTTCGTGACCGTCAAGCGATCCGCCGTTCCCGGCAGCGAGACCACCAGGTCGTCGCCGGCGCGCGAGAACCACAGCTGCTGCACCTTGACGCCGGCGCCGAACAGCACCGTGTCGGTATTGCCGACGGTCAGGTCGTTTTCGACGATACGGTCGGCGCCGTAGCCCAGGTCGAACAGATAGGTATCGTTGCCCGCGCCGCCGATGAGCACATCGTTGCCGCCGCGGCCGTCCAGGATGTCGTTGCCCAGCCCGCCGTTCAGCACGTTGTCCAGCGCATTGCCGTACAGCTTGTCCGCGTAGGCCGAGCCCGTCACGTTCTCGAAGTTCGACAGTCTGTCCGTGCCGCCCATGCCGTTCTGCGCGCTGCCGGCCGCCAGGTCCACCACCACGCCGACGCCCGCGCCGGAATAGTCGACCGTATCGATGCCCGCGCCGCCGTCCAGCGTGTTGTTGCCGGCGCCGCCCGCGATGCGGTCATTGCCCGCACCGCCCATGATCACGTTGTCCTGCGAGTCGCCCAGCAGCACGTCGTCGTAGTAGCTGCCGGTCAGATTGCTGGCATGCAGATAGCCGTCCGCGGCGCGCGTCGTCAACGAGTCCAGCTTGATCGACACGCCCGCGCCCATGCGGCTGAAATCCACGGTGCGCGCGCCGAGCAGGTTGTCGTAGAAGGACAGGTCAGCCAGCGCCACGCCGTTCAATCGCAGCTGCGCGGCCTGTCCGCCCGCCGTCGAATAGGACAGGACCACGCCGTTCGGGCCGACCGTGACGTAGGCGCTGTCGCCGCCCGGCTGGAGCAGCCAGATGCGGTCGGCCGACAGGCCGGTGCCAAAGCCCAGCACGTCATCGACGGTGCCGGCTGCGGCCTGCGCGAACAGGAACACATCGCGGCCCGCGCCGCCCACCAGGCGGCGGTTGGCGCCGCTGCCGGCGATCAGCAGGTCGCCGCCCGCGCCTGCCTGCACGGTCTGCCCGCCCGCGGCATAGTGCGCCTGCTGGAAGTTGTCCAGGCCGCGCAGCGAGCCGATGAAGCTGCTCGCGAAGCGGGCCGCGTTGTTGTAGGCATTGGTGCCGTGCTGCCACACGGACAGGAACGCCTGGTAGCGAGCGCTGTCGGTGCTGGAATAGAACGTCGTCTCGTAGTCGTACCAGATGCCGCGATCGACCGTCTGGCGATACTTCGCCGCCGGCTCCGCCCCCGTCAGGTACTGGCGATAGACGGCCAGCTGGGAATACAGGCCGGCCAGGGTCGCGCTGTAGGCCTGGTAATTGGCCAGCGCGGTCCACAACTGCGCGCTGAACTGCTGCGCGGCCTGCGCCGCCGCCGCGGCCGACGCGGCCGTGGGCGCCGCGTTCGAGGCAACGGCGGCGTTCAACGCCGATTGCCTGGCGGTGAAGGCGGTCTCGTAGCTGGCGGTGTACGCGGCCAGCTGGTTCACGCTGCCGACCAGCTGGTTGCCATAGGCGGTCAGCGTGCCGACCTGCCCGGCGGGGCCTTCTCGCAAGAAATCCCGCACGCCGTAGTCCTGCATGTTGCTGGTGACGCGCAGGTTGTAGTAGAACCTGCCGGCTTCGGCGCCGGACAACTCCACGTAGCTGGTAACGTACGAGGGGCGGCCCAGGACGGGACTGGGGTTGCTCCAGTCGTGGAAGGTCAGCATGATCAACTCGCCCGGCTCGGCGGACGAGGTGTAGCGGTACAGGTGCCAGCGCTCGGGAATGGTGATCGGCGTCACCGTGGCGCCGAGCTGGTTGGCGGACGCCATGTAATTGGCCAGGTTGTTGCGGTCCCAGGCGGTGGAGCTGGCGACCGAGCGGACTTCGGAGAGGGAGGTGGCGACCTTGCCGCTGTTGAGCAGTTGGCGCGTCTCCAGCGCGACGTCCACGGGATCCCCGACCACGGGCAGTTCATAGTCCTTGCGGAAAAAGCCTTCCGCGCTCACGGCGACTGGCCTGGGCAGGCCGACGGCCGGGTTGAATTCGGGATAATCGGCGCGCCAGGCCTGCATGGCGCCAGTCAGCGCCTCGATAGCCGCGACATCCATTCGCAGGCCGTCCGCTAACTCCAGGATCGCGACCTTGCGGAAGGCATCCTGATACCAGCCTTGGACGACCAAGGCGTCGTCCGTTCCCAGGATGCGGATCCAGAGGTCATTGCCCTGGCGTTCGAACCACAGATCGCTCGGGCGCAGGTTCGCGCCCAGGATGATCCGCGAGCTCGGGCCGCCATTGGCAGCGACGCCGTTCTGCACGGTATCAACGCCATAGCCGCGGCCGAACAGATAGACATCGTTGCCGCCACCGCCGACGATCATGTCATTGCCAGCCTTGCCATCCAGCCAGTTGGCGCCGCTGGACCCGACGAGCCTGTCGTTCCACACCGAGCCGGTGACGTTCTCGATGTTGACCAGCGTCGAACCAAGATCGTCCGAGCCCGCCATCAGGTTGACCACGACGCCCTTGTCCGATTCCAGATAGGAAACGGTGTCGACGCCGGCGCCGCCGTCCATGTAGTAGCCCGTTCCCGTCACCACCAGCGTGTCGCGGCCGGCACCACCGCGCAGCACACTCTTCCACGCGCCGCCTATCAACCAATCGCCATAGTTCGACGCGATCAGTTCGTTGACGTGCACCAGCCCGTCGAACATCAGCGTGCCCCGGAGGCTGCGCACGCCGCCGGCCGTATCGTTGACGAAAGACACCGAGGTCACGCCCGCCAGATTGGCGAACAGGTCCAGCTTGGCGATGTCCGCGCCCATCAGCAGCACTTGCTTGCCGCCCGTCACCAGCTCGACGCCGCCCGCGATCCGTCGCAGGAACACCTGATCGGCGACGCCGGCCACCTGCACCTGGTCGCCGCCGGCGCCCGTCTGGAAGCCGTGCAGCGTGACCGATCCGGCGGTCTGACTCAGGATCAGATGATCCACGTTGCGGGACAGCGAGAAACTATTGCTGCCCGCGCCCGCCAGCATCAGGTTGAAACCGTCGCTCAGCGCCACGTTCTCACCGTTACGGCCCAGATAGACACGCGTATAGCCCGCGGACTGCGCGAACGCGCCCAACAGCTCATCGAGGATGATCTTGCGATCCGCCGCATGCTGCAACGCCTTGGCATACGCGGAGAACGTAGCCGCCGCGAACCGGGCGTCGCTCGGCGACCAGTAGGTCATGCCTCCGGGAATGTGTTCGTTATAGGATGCGTTGACCGGCACCAGCCGGTTCAGCTCGATCCGCAGCTGTTCCAGCCTGCCGCCTAGCGCCTGGGTCTGACCATGCGCGAGCCAAAAGGCGTCGACCGCGGCGCCCAATGCGTTGGCCGCCGTCCTGGCGGTGGACAAGGCCTGCAGCCTGTCGGCATCCTTGCCCATGAAATTGGCGACCGCCGCCGCGGCACCCGCTTCGGTGATCCTGCCGAAAGCCGAGTCCTCTTGCGTCGCGGCGGCCGCGATCGAACCGTCGACGGCGGCGCTGTCCTGAATCCACGACACCATGTCTCGGCCGGCCGTACTGCCAACCTCGACATTGGTCGACGTGTACATGGTGATCAGCGAGGCATCGCGCGTCTGCAACAGCGCATTGGGATGTCCCTGCCACGTCCGGCTCCGCTTGTTCTGCATCCATTGCTGCAGGCTGGCCACATCCGCCGAAAAATCCTGCTTGATATTGGCGAACACCGAGACGGCCGCCCTCACCTGCCCTTGGGCCATGCCGGCATAGCCCCTGGCGATGTACTCCGCATGGATCGCCGCTCCCTGATGCGGCGCCCAAGCCGCCGCGGGAACGGCGGCGGTCGCGGCATTGGCGGCGAGCGAGCGCAACTGCGGACCGGAGGGCGTGCGGACGATGTACCACAACGTCACCTCGATGATGGATGCCGCCTCGGCCCAGCGGCGCTGCGAAATCGACGACAAGGCCTGGTTCAAGGCTCCGGCCTGGGACCAGGCCAGGTACACGCCGTTCATGATGTTCCCGCCCAGCACGATTGGCGCCCAGCGGTCGGAAACGCTCTCCAGCGCCATGCGTGTGGCCAGGTGCAGATTGCTCGCGGCATTGTCGCGGGCTTCATTCACGCCCGCCGCCGTCGTGATCCGCCCGTTGATCCGCAGCACATCCGCGGCAGCGCGCGCCGCTGCTTGCTGGGCCGCGTTCTGCGAGGCAGTCGACGACAGGAACGCGCCAGGATCGCCAGAGGTGTATGTTTTTCCACCCATCTCCATCTTGACGATCTGCACGACGCCGTCGGGAGACAGCTTCGAATTCACGGTAACGCCGGGACCGGTGATGCGCTTGGAGATTTCACCGCCCTTGAATACGATCTGCTCCTCCCTCCCTGGCAAGGTCACGATCGTCTCGCCATTGACATACGTCACTTCGGCGCCCGGCGGCAGCCAGCTGAAGTCGATCCCATCGACCTTCATACCCTCGACGCCGCCCCGGCCGTAGAGCACGTTCTGCCCCTCCGAGGACGGAATGAACGTCTCGTTAAGCCACTGGCTGAATGCTTCCTTGGAATCCTTGTACTGCTTGTAGCCCTCGCTCTCCTCGATGCTCTTGGCCACTGCCACCAGCTTCTTCAGCGAGAGATTGTCCGGATACAGCGATCCGTACAACTTGATCAGGCCGATCATGTCGTCGCCGGCGAGCAGCGCATCCCATGCCTGCTTGGCCCAGCCGAACGGCAGGACCATGCTGACGGCACCGTTGAACGCGGCTTCGCCCGCCATCTGGCGCAGGCCTTGCTCGGTCACTTCGATGCCGAGTTCGCGCCGCGCTTCGTCGAAATCGACCGGCCGGCCCAATTCAGCGGCCATGACATCTCTGGTTTGAGTGATCAACGTGACGACCCCGACAACCAGCGCCGCGAACATGGCGGGGTTCAGCTTGCCCGCTACCCCCTTTGCCCAGAGCGTCAATACGTTGCTCTTGGCGAACATCGAGGTCCCGCTGGTGTTGATCCCCAACTCGCGTTGCATGGCGGCCATGACATCTTTCGGCTTTTGATACGTCGAAATGTCGAGCATGCTGCGCGAACCCGGGGTCGCATCCAATACGCTTGCACCGGCTCCGGCGTGAACGCCAAGCTGGAACTTGCTGCCTTCGATGAAGGCGGGATGCTCGGTAATCCTGGGGTCCCAGGTGAGAGTGCTCCTATTGAAAAACTGGTTATAAAACTCTCCCCACAACACCTTGGAATCCAGGTCCAGACGCACCCTATCCTTTGTGTTGAGCTTGAGGCCGGACCCGGGATTGGACAATTCCACTTTTAAAAGTGCAACCAGGCCATGGATCTCGGAGGCTTTGGCCGCAAGCCATGATTCCCGCGACGGGTATCCATGCCATTCATTGGATTTCATGCCGCTGCTGTACTGGTCGTCATAAACGGTCATGACCCGTCGGAGGAACTCCGAATAAGCAGGATGATCGCCAGTATGGGTCGCGGTACTGACGCGATCGCGCCCATCAGTGGCAGTAATTTTCTGTCCATCTATCCTTCTAGCGAGAGAAACACCATTGACCGTGTAATCGCTCTGCGCCCAAAGACCGGTTTCCTGCATGGCCTGTAGCGCGCGCGAACCCTGGAAAACCGATATCGGAATAACATGATGGCCGGCATACTCAACCCCATCCAACTTGGGCAGGGACAGATTCTTGAATTCCCATTCACTTCTACTTCCGGCCATTTTTGGCTCCGAGCGCATTGCGGTTGACGTCTTTGTCCTAAACCACTCTATCCACACACTTCTTGTCAAAAGACCAGCCGTCCAACCGCTCGGCCTTGAGAAAATCTCGCAACGCATCAGAGCAGAAGTACGTCCTCCAGGTCGTACTCACGGGGAGGTTTGGCGTCGTGCCAAAATCTTGGGGCAGGCGCCAAAGATGGTGATTGCCGATTGCCCGCTTGTTGACTACGCACTTCGCATCTGGACTCAGGGATATGTCTCCGCCGCTGCGCTCATACCCCTCTCGGCCCATGCCCTTGGAAAAACAAGTTGCCTCGATGACAACCGCATCCAAGCTCGGCGGCATGACCCAGTAGTACGTGCCGTAATGACACTCTCGACGCCGTTCATCCAAACCCCAGGTCTCGAATGACTTGAAGCGACAGTTTCCTGGCCCAAGCAATTCCAGTTTTTCCTTAACTGCTTCACAAACTAGAAACGGACCACCGAACCAGCCCATGATCGCGGGTGGCCCCGGCTTGCGACGCCTCTCGCCGGCACGTAGCACGCGTGGCTCCGACCATATCGCCACTTCCGCGGGAGTGAGGGATTCACCAAAATCCACTTTGGCCTGGATGCCCATGTCCAGCGGGGGATCAAAATCCTTGGTCACGGATGAACCCGGTGCGACGCTGAGACTCAACAAATACGACATGCTTTCCTCCATCAAGATCCTGAGAACAGTAGCCACATGAAAGAAGTATGCATCCCTGCTGCTACATGGACTCCACAATGTTGTGAAAGCCCTGACAGGGTCAACCCCATACTTCTGGTTTCGCGTGACAGTAGACGAGCGTACGAAGGCCACAAACTCCCACGCCTACCATTCATGAACAACTGCCTCAGGTCTTGCCGCTTTCGACGACGAGCCCCACTAATCTCTCTCGCACGTTTGCGCCCGGAGACAACGCCTCCCTTGGCATGTGCGGCGCTTTCACAATGGCATGAGCTTGATGTGAAGACTTGCGAGGATACGAAAGCAAATCGAAAGGATCATGACTGAATCAGGCCGAATCCGGTAATCACCGTCACAATCAAGCGCCTAGGCGAACTCGTCTGAAGACGGGGCTACTAATTTGTGTGCGAGGCATATCATGGGGACTAAAGATCATGGCCATGCCGATAAAGAAGCCACGCTGAGTTAAACGTGACGGTGAAACCGGGTCTATCCGCTCCTATCCACACACTTCTTGTCAAAGGACCAGCCGTCCAGTCTCTCTGATTTGAGGAAATCCCGGAGTTCGTCTGAGCAGAAATAGGCGTTCCAGCCGACTTTGATCGGACTGTCCGGATTCACGCCGAAATCGCTCGGCAATCGCCATAGAGGGTGGTTGGCGACCACGCGTTTATCGATAACGCAGCGGTCATTGGAGATCGACGAAATCCTGCCCGCGCTGTCTTCGTATCCGGCTCGACCGCGTCCCTTGGCAAATTCGGTCTCTTCAATAACGATCGCGTCCAGGCGCGGCGGAAAAACCCAGTAGTACGTTCCGTAGCAGTGATCACGGCTTGGATCGCTTAGTCCCCAAAGCTCGAATGGCTTGAAGCCGCAGTCCCCAGGCGCCAGCAACTCCAGTCGGTCCTTGATTGCCTCGCAAACAAGAAAAGGACCGACTGACCACCCCAGGATGGCCGGAACACCTCCCTTGCGACGTTCTGACACACGCAACACTCTGGGTGCGTTCCACTCTTCCTCGTCTTCGATGGCGAGGGGCATGTCAGCATTCTTTCTAGCTTTGACTCGATCTTCCAGCGGAGGATCGAACTCCTTGTCTACGGAAGAACCGGAGGTGACATCATTGCTCAACAGATAAGACATGTTCTTTCCAGTCATGGTCCAGGCATGACCGCTCATAAATAGAGGCGGTTTGCGCTTCACTGCCTCCCCGACACTACGGCGTGGTAATGGCTTTGCAAGGCGCCCGTGCTCCATCCATGTTCCGATTCGACTTTAACGCGCAGCCATACAGCCATTCCCGCTCAATCTGCGAGCAATACCGGGATGAGTTGGCCGTACTGCAACCATCGCCTTCTTATTGGACCATTCCTCTCACCACCAGCGTCATGCCATCGCCCGCACCATGCCGCACGTGATGACTCACGCATGTCCGCGCACAGCTTGAGGGCTTGTGATGAATGCGACAGGATAAGAAAGAACTTTGAAAGAAAAATGAATGAATCGACCCAGATTCCGAACCTATCGTCATAAACGAGAAACACAGAGCGCTCATCTGATTACTCGCATAGAAAAATCGATTCCTCACCGGGATAGAGCAGATGCGACCAGGGGGCTCGGGACAATCGAATTGATGATGCAGATCCGGAAACCAGGCCCGCAGGCAGAGGGGCCGACCGTCACCGCGCAGGCGCAAGCAGTAGATCGCGCAATCGCCGCTCCTGGTCGAGTCGACCTGGCTGCCGGCAGCGCGCGGAATGGACGGTCTGCCGCCCCGCCAAGCAGCCCAGATCGGTCTGGTACCGCAGGTTGCTCAAATCCACTGGCCGACGTGTCTCAGCAGGCGTGGATGTCGCGGGTGTATTTGGTGTCGCGCATGCAACTGAGGAAAGACGCTACCCAAGGATCATGCCGCGGTGCGGCTTGGATAGGCGCCATGGAAACGCCAAGCGCAAAAAAGCCGGTACGCTTGCGCGATACCGGCTCTTGCCGATCATGTCGTCGCCGGCGAGCAACGCATCCCATGCCTGCATGGCTTGCAGCGCCCTGGAATCCTGGAACGTTTCTATGGGAATCACATGATGGCCCGAGTAGCCTACCCCATCCACATTGGGTAGCGACAAATTCCTGAATTCCCATTGATCCCTGGGGCTGGCCATCTTTGCTCCGTCGCCAAATGCGCGTGACCTTGCGTTACGTCGTCTTGTTTACGCACTTCTTATCAAAGGACCAGCCGTCTAGCCGCTCCGTCTTGATGAAGTCGCGCAGTTCGTTTGAACAGAAATATGCACTGCTGCCCACGCTCGCCGGGTCATCGGGATCGGTGCCGTAATCGTCCGGAACACGCCATAGGTGATGATTGGCGACGATCTTTGGATCGATCACGCAGCGGGTATCCGGCAGCAGCGAAATCCTGCCGGCGCTACGCTTGTAGCCGCCCGATCCACGCCCCTTCGTAAAATCCGTTTCCTCAATGGCCACCGCATTCAGGCGGGGAGGAAAGACCCAGTAGTAGGTCCCATAGGACTGATCGCGTAGCTTTTCGCTCAACCCCCGAATCTCGAACGACTTGAAACGGCAGCTCCCTGGCGCAAGCGACTCCAGCTTTTGCTGGATGACCTCGCAAACCAGGAATGGACCCGTGAGCCAACCCAGGATCGCAGGCGCGCCACCTTTACGATGGCGTTCGGATATCCGTAGCAGACGCGGGACAACCCATGCCGCTTCTTCTTCCGGAGATAGCAAAACACCGCAGTCCGCCTTGACCTGGATGGTCTCGTCCAACGGAGGATCGAATTCCTTGGTTACGGACGAACCTGGCGTGCTGCTGAGATTCAACAAATACGACATGCACTCTCCATCTCTTGCCCAGAACAGCGATCACATGAACGTGAAAGGCGACCCCGCCCTTAGCATCGATTTTTCAATTTGATGGGGCTTCTTGGACACGCAATTTCACTTTCATGGCCTGAATTGGCTGTACCCCCGCCGTTTTGCAGGCACTACATTCCCCCAATGTCACGGAGCGCGACACATGACTGGAAGGCCAGCAAGAATACGAAAGAGAATTGAAAGAACCGTGACAAAATCAGCCCGAAGTCCGGGCCCACTGTCAGGCATTCTCAATCCTTCAATGTTCGTTTGATCAACATGACTTGGCCAATCTGTTCAACCACTGTGCGATGTATTTCTTGCCAATTCCGCAATGACTGATATCTGATCGGATACTCGATGAAGACATACCGCTGGAGCTCCGCTCTCACCGTGCACCCCGTATCCTCAACGAGATTTCCAGCGGTGGCGCGATAGGGTTTGGTGCAAAAAAACAGGATCCTCTTGTCACCATCCCCGGACATGAGAAGCGCGGTTCCCGTCTCACCCCGGTCAGACTCCTTCAACACCACGAGGCTGCCTTGCCCCTTGTTGACGGGCAATTCAGGAAGAGACATATAGCGATTGAAGGCCATGTCCGGCGTTTCGATGGCCGTGATTACACTGACCTCATATTTACCGTTCCTGAGATAGCTCGGCACTCCGGCGATTTCAGCGAGCCTGAGTCCAAAGGCGCCCAACTTTTCCTCAAGCGAGTAATACGGCGTCCGCGCGAGCATGGAGGTCTCGCCGTGCACGCTGAAACTCAGTAGATCCTTGCACGCTGATTTGCTCTCTGCCTTGACCATGCAGACGTCAAAATCTATCGGCAAGGTGTCGCGTTGACAGCCGCTCAGCGCCAGCGCCGCCGTGGCGCATGCAACCATCTTCACCATGGCAAGCCCTTTTCCCATGGATAGATCTCCCTGATACCCATCGACCGCCATCACTACCCCATATCGGTGGCCTTCCGTGAACGGCTGTTTGTCCTTGGTCGCGGCAGGGTTTCACCCTTGGATTTCAATCTCATCTTGCAGCGCCCATCGGCCCCGGCAAGCGAGGCGTCAGTGTCGATACCTGGCTGCGATTGGCATTGAGTGCTATTCATATTTAAGCCATGTGAGTATGAAACTTCCATTGCAGCCCGAAGAATTGAGACGGAGGCCCTAGCCGCTTCACTGGTCTTGCGCACGCTTGATATTGCGGGCTCACCGTAAGCCAGGAACGAGTCCACGGTCTCCATCGCTGCCTTAGTCAAGTCGGCGCTCATTTCTCTTCCTTATCCTCTCTACCCATTCGGCTAGAAGCAGCCCCAAGAACAACAAAATGAATGCGAAAAGCGCGAATCCCGGCGCGCTTTCCTTTTCCCACTGAAGATTTCGCCGGAGATGGTCCGAAGGCAGTTGCGATTTGCCGGCGTAACGTATGTCGACGACGCGGCGTCGTTCGACAAACAGATAGACAGGCTGAAGGAACCAGTCCACGGCGATGATCTTTCCGTCCAATCTCTGAGGATCGTCCTGACCGGCAAAACAATCCGGATTGGATCTGGACTGCGGACTTTCGCAGCTGTAGTCCTTGCCCTTGACCATCAGCATGTAGCCGCGCTTGACTCGATACTGGAAATGCGCCGTTCCCTCATCGGTGAAGATGGCTTCTTTGGCGGGATAGGCAGCGAAGTAGGCATAGCCGGCCGGAATCGCGAATCCAAAGACATAAACGGAAAGAAACATCAGCCGCACACCGTTCTTGCTGCCGATTTTCTTCAGAATGCTCTTGATCCTCTGCACGCTCCGCCTCTCGCAATCGCGCTGTTCCTGCCGCAACAGCGGCACGGATGGCGCAACATCCATCCAGGCGCTCACCATCGACCCCGACGACCGGCAGGCTTCGCGCACGCGCCAGGCTGCGTGCCTAAGCACACCCACGGTCTTCTAAAGGTGTGGAGAATACGAAAGCAAATTGAAAGCCTGGTGACTGAATCCGGCACGGCGTGGCGGGCGCTGTCACAATCGCTTGACATGCGCGGATGCGGAGCCGGACCAGGGCGATCGCCGCTTGATGCCGGATCCGGGATTGGGCAACTCCACTTTCAAAAAGGCGACCAGACCATGAATCTCTTCTGCCTTGGCTCCAAGCCACGATTCTCGCGACGGCTAGCCATGCCAATTATTGAAACTCGCCCCAGCTTTGTACTGGTTATCGTAGGACGCCAGAACCTTCTGGAGAAGGTCCGAGCAGGCTGCTTGCCATTCCGCGCCGGTCCAGTGCTCAATGAGTCCGCCACGGACCATGGCATGGACGCTACTCCCCTTCACGCCCACCAAATCTGCGTTCGTTTCTGATCCGTATCCTGTCCATCCACTCATAGAACAGCAGCATGAGCAGCATCCCCGAGAAGGTGATCAAGGCGTCCGTGCCCGCGCTGTCCTTTTCATACTGAAGTCCCTTTTCCAGGAAATGCGGCGGCAACTGACTGACGCCGTCGTACCGTATGTCCGCCACCCGCCTGGCCTGGCCGAATATCGGGGCAGACTGATGGAACCAGAGGATCTCGACGGTCTTGCCCTCCAGCAATGTCCGCTTTGCCGGCGACTCGCTCACATTGAAACAATTAGGATCGGCGTTGAGATATTGCCCCGCGCAGGTGTAGTCCTTTCCGTCCACCATGAGCATGTAGCCCCGCTTCACGCGATATTGGAAATGGGCCCGTCCCTCCACGATCCGCATCTCGTCCTGGGTCGGCGGTGTTGCCATGTAGACATGGAGGAAGGGAATGCCGAAGGCAAGGCAGTAGCCGCAAAGCAGCGCCAGCCGCACGCCGTTCTTGCTGCCGATTTTCTTCAGGGCACGCTTTATCCGCTGCACGCTCAGCCTCTCGGGACCGACTCCCGTCCATTCCGGCTGCGGTCGAGCCCGCGCGAGCGGACTCTCGCCCGCAGCGCGAGCATCAAAAGCGGGCAAGCATAGGCGCGGGAATTGAAGGCGCGATGACCAGATCGGGCGCGCCATGCGAGACGCTGTCACATGCGGGCAGCGAGCAGACGCAAAAAAGCCGGCACGCTTGCGCGATGCCGGCTCTTGCCGATGATGTCGGGTACATCACCGAGAATTCGACCACATCAGTGGTCGGGGCGAGAGGATTCGAACCTCCGACTCCTGCGTCCCGAACGCAGTACTCTACCAGGCTGAGCTACGCCCCGATTTTGGCAAGTCCCACACTTCAGACTTGCGCACTTGCTTTACTGCTCTTGCTCTTACTACCAACTTGCTTCACTACTGCGGGTTCGGCATCGCTGCCTCACCGCTTTTTTCGCTAGCGATCTCTGTTCACCGCGAAAGCGCAGAATTCTAACAGAGATTTTTGGAAAACGGAAATGGGGTAGTTCGACAGCGCATTGCGAGCCAGTTCCGCCTCGGCTTCGGCGGCCTGCATGGCGTGCTCCAGCGCGTCGGTGGCCTGGATGGCGGCGGCCACGGCGGCGAAGTCGGCGTCGCCGGTCTTGATGGCGTCGCGGATGAGTTGCTGCTGCTCGGGCGTGCCCACTTCCATGACGCGGATCAGCGGCAGCGTGGGCTTGCCTTCGCGCAGGTCGTCGCCCACGTTCTTGCCCAGCGCGGCGGCGTCGCCGCGGTAGTCCAGCACGTCGTCGACCAGCTGGAAGGCGGTGCCGACGTGGCGGCCGTAGGCGGCCGCGGCGGCTTCCTGCTCGGGCGTGGCGCCGGCCAGCACCGCGCCGACCTGGGCGGCGGCCTCGAACAGCTTGGCGGTCTTGTAGCGCACCACCTGCAGGTAGCGTTCCTGCGACACGTCGGGGTCGTGCACGTTCAGCAGTTGCAGCACCTCGCCCTCGGCGATCACCGTGGTGGCCTCGGACAGGATGCTCATGATGCGCATCGAACCGGCCTCGACCATCATCTCGAACGAGCGCGAATACAGGTAGTCGCCCACCAGCACGCTGGCGGCATTGCCGAACACGGCGTTGGCGGTGTCGCGGCCGCGACGCAGGTCGGACTCGTCGACCACGTCGTCATGCAGCAGCGTGGCCGTGTGGATGAATTCCACCACGGCGGCCAGCAGCTGGTGATTGGTGCCTTCATAGCCCAGCGCGCGCGCCACCATCAGCACCATGGCCGGGCGCATGCGCTTGCCGCCGGCGCCGATGATGTAGTCGCCGATCGTGCGGATCAGGACCACCTCGGAATTCAGCCGGCTGCGGATAACCGCATCGACGGCCGTCATGTCGTCTGCAATGGGAGCGATGAGCGCGGGGAGATTCAAGACGTATCCGGATTGTGAAGCGAGCCGCGTGGCGGGCTCTTACCGCAAGGGCCCCGTCCGGCGGGCGGTCGGGGAGGATTCGACGGAGGATTATACGGGCTGGCCAAAACAGGGACGCGTCTTGCGCGTCCCTGGCCGCTCCCTGGAC
>NZ_JAGTJY010000280.1:0-5182 GCF_018195695.1 Achromobacter sp. Marseille-Q0513
AATTGGATGGTATTAATTTTGTAAAATTTGACGGTATTGAAAAGGCCGCTGATGGTTCCACAATTTTGCTTATTGACGCTAAAACAAAATTGGCGATTTGGAATCAAGCAGCGCAAGAGTCGGTGTTGAAGACCTTGGACCGGGTTCGGTCTGCTGTGCAGCAAAATCCCGGATACAAAGTTGTTTATGAGTTTCCAAATGCCAAGGTTGAGGCTCAGGCAAGTAATTTCATACGTAGAAATTCTCTTGGTGATATTGTCACGACTCGGGTGAGGGCTCCATGAGTGCTGCGGATATTGAACTATGGTTTTATGCTAGGCCGAATAGAAGCTTGAGCATAGAGCAGCGACATGCCAGGGTCATGGATGGCATGTCTAGATTTGGAATCCCTTTGGGTTTCAAAGGTCTTGATCTGCCTATCGCTCCGGACTGTGGTGACGGAACGATTGCGACATATGGAGTCAAGTTTTCAATTAAAGGGCTAAAATTTGTCGGCGATTATCGGTATCGTGGCGAAAGGTACTTATACGATGATCGTGGTTATATGGATGAGCATGTGCGCTATGGTTTTAAGGTTTCCAATAGAGAAATTAATTATTCTTATGTTATAAATAATCAAGTTCCGCAAGTGGTTGAGGCTTTTGAGCCGTATCGCACTTGTGTGTACTATGATTCATACGCTTTTAAATATCAGGGAAGATCGTTTGAAGATAATCCGACTTACTTTAATCTGCACGAGAATAAGTCTATAGATGTTGATGGGCGAAATAACATATACACGCTGCATCCTGCTCAGTTTTGGGATGCAGAGCTTTGTGAGCGTGCTCTAGGCTATGGGCCAGATGAAGTAATCGCGCGGTTGCAGGGTAAGGTGCAAGACGTGCGGCGGCTGACGAACGGCGTGTATCTGGTGCTCAATGATGATCCGAAGCTGACTTATGAAGATTTTGTGAAGATGAATGAGCAGATCAAGCCAATATTGGGTGTGATTTAGTCGGTTCTGAATATTCCTGCTGAGTGGGGAAATCGTAAATCCTGGCGCAGGCCAGATAAAGTTGGGATGCATCAAACTGACGCTGGCCAGTGTTGCACATCAAAAGGTCTGGCTTGCAATTCAGTAGTTCGATCGAAGGCGTCGGTGCAGTCCTTCATTTGGCAATCAGTCGCTATATATGACCGGATCGTTCTAAGAAGTGCATTCCCATGGAATGTACATTGGTGGAGCCTTGCAGAACATTCAGGGCATGGCTGATCAGTACTTTGACTTGGTCGAGGCCGCGGAGTACTGTCACAACAATGTGCCCGCTGATGCGCATGCGTATTTTGTTGTAGGGCGAGGGCAGCGGCAACGCTGATGTATACGCTCGAGACCAAGCATTGTCTGGATTTTGCGATGCGCCGTATGAGGCGTATGCGGCCACCGATGCTATTGCTGCGATTCGCCTAGCTGCGAGGAGTGAACCGCAGGGCCAGAGGTCTAGAAACCAGAACTTTCTTCGCACGGTGGAAGGGGCGTACGAGCGGCCCCCTAGGAGTGTTGTGGAACTAATAAGTCGGTGGGCCTATCGCTCGAATCCCTGACGGCGAGCAACCTCCTTCGCGCGTCACAGGCTAGCCGTTTTTAGCCCGACGTAAAGGGCCGCAGTTTTCGGCTAACCGGTGACAACGTGGTTCAGGCGCTCGAGCGAGTCGCCAGAAGGGTTGCTTTGCCGGCCAGTATCACCGTCGACCATGGAACAGAATTCACGTCCAAAGCACTGGATTTCTGGGCTTGGGAGAACAAAGTGTTGCTGGACTTCACTCGGCCGGGCAAACCCACAGATAACGGTCTTTGCGAGTCGTTTAACGGCCGGCTACGGGATGAGTGCCTGAACGCGCATGAATTCCTATCGCTTGAGTATGCGAAGACGGTCATTGAAGCATGGCGTGCTGATTACAATGACCATCGACCCCATGGCTCGCTCGGTATGCTGACCCCGAGTGAATACGCCAAAACACAGCAGGTCAGCCTGCCTGAGTCGACCGAATTCTAGTTTTCTAATGCTGCGAAACGGTGGTGACGTCAAGTCTGGCCATGCCCCTGCGCTAGAAAGAACGATGCCTGATGGAACCACGAGGCTGGTTAAGTTCGATGGTGTGGATGGCAACGTTTTAGTTGATCGAAAAATTTCGGTTTTAATGACGAGCAAGTCGAAGGATCAGGCACTTAGACAGTCTGAGGTGTTAGATCAGAATGGTTTAACTGCACGCTGGGAAGTATCTACCCAGGCTCAGGAAAATAGAGCTCAGAAAATGTTTGATGAACTGGGTGTTAAAAATATTTCAGTGAAGATGATTCGTGAGCCAGGAAATCAATAAGCATGTTGCTCGAGCCATTGTTGAATTGGCTGTATTTCTTGAGTTTGCGGGAGAGGATGCGTTAAATCCGGATGCTGCAATACAGGGGCTTGAGCAATTAGCCTCGACCTTGCAAAAGATGGATTTAGAATCCAAATCTTCTTTGTGCTCGCAGTTTGAAAGCATCGCGATAGAGTATTCAGGTGAGCAGGCAGAGTTTGTGGAAAGCCTAGGCGAAGCACTGGGGTTGACTGAGGGGTAGTTGCTTCTTTGATTACGTAGTGTGTGTTGAGATGATATTCACCTGACACCCGCCCCAAAGCTGTGTTGTTCACGCAAACTAGGCGACCACGTTCTCCGACAATCAGATTGCTGAGTTCCGCCAGCTTCAAACAGTTGCATTATGCTGGCGACCCCCGTCAACCTGTCTGTGTGCGCAGACCTGAGTAATTTGGTATTGCTGACCCAAAGCGACAACTTGGTGATGACGGGCTTGCTCGCCGGCACGGCCGGCTTGGCGGCCTATAACACCTACGATGCCGTGCAGGCGATGCGCGCCGCCACGGACCCCAATGGCACCAAGGATATGGGCGCGGTCGGCATCAAGCGGAACCCGGTACCGGCGTCGCTAGATCGGAATGCCGTGGGGGCAGTGAACAATGCTGCGCGGTTGGAGTTGGAGAACAACGCGGCAGGATTGATGATGCCGGCCATGCAAGGTTAGGCTACGGCCGCAGCTTTGCCGGGCGGCGGGATGCAATCCAATGCCAGTCAGATTGACCAAGGAGCGAACTAACGAGTAGATAGAGGTGCGCCGCAATCTGGTCGCATCGCTAGTCGCTGGTGCTCGCACCGTCCTTGGTGCAGACGGGCTAGCCACGATGACGAATGCTGCCTTGGCTGAGTTGGACAACAACACGTTGAATCCGAGACGGCACTTGGACACCATCGAGGCGCTGGCCTGGATTGACGAGTTTGAACCGCCCCGGTTTTCGCCTCAACGCGGTCAACTGTCAGGTGAATACTTGTCTCAATACAGACAGCATCATGGGCGGCATAGTCGGCATGATGGCGGGGTTGGAGAGGCACAGGCTTCTCCCGCCATGATCGGGGCATTCATCGCACTTGCCCGCCCATGAAAATGCGCCGCCAGCAAGACACACGGGAATCCTCCCACATGCCTTGCCGACGGCGCTGTCGCGTTCGTAAACGTCCGAAACGCGGAAAGCCATTCGCCCCGAAGCGCCATGCGCTCCAGGGCCGAGCCTTAACCCAGATCCAGGCAGAGGTACTTGATCTCCAGGTATTCGTCGATCCCGTACTTCGAGCCTTCGCGGCCCAGGCCGGATTGCTTGACGCCGCCGAACGGGCCGACTTCGTTGGAGATCAGACCCGTGTTGATGCCGACGATGCCGTATTCCAGCGCTTCGGACACGCGCCAGACGCGGGCGTAGTCGCGCGTGAAGAAGTAGGCGGCCAGGCCGAAGATGGTGTCGTTGGCCTGTTCGATGACTTCCTGCTCGGTCTCGAAGCGGAACAGCGGCGCGACCGGGCCGAAGGTTTCCTCGGTGGCGAAGCGCATGGCCTTGGTCACGTCGCGGACCACGGTGGGCTCGAAGAAGGTGCCACCCAGCGCGTGGTGCTTGCCGCCGGCGATGACCTTGGCGCCGTGCGCGGTGGCGTCGGCGATGTGCTCCTGCACCTTCTCGACGGCGTTGGCGTCGATCAGCGGACCTTGCGTCACGCCGTCGCCGAAGCCGTCGCCGACCTTCATGGCCTCGACCTTGGCGACCAGGCGCTTGGTCACTTCCTCGTACACGCCGGCCTGGATGTAGATGCGGTTGGCGCAGACGCAGGTCTGGCCGGCGTTGCGGAACTTGGAGGCCAGGATGCCGTCCACGGCGCGGTCCAGGTCGGCGTCGTCGAACACGATGAAGGGCGCGTTGCCACCCAGTTCCAGCGACAGCTTCTTGATGGTGGGCGCGCATTGCTCCATCAGCGTGCGGCCGACTTCGGTCGAGCCGGTGAAGCTCAGCTTGCGCACCGCGTCGCTTTCGCACAGGGCCGCGCCGATCTCGCGCGAGCTGCCGGTGACGACGTGGAACACGCCGGCCGGCACGCCGGCTTCCTCGGCCAGCACGGCCAGCGCCAGCGCGGTCAGCGGGGTCTGCTGGGCGGGCTTGAGCACCATGGTGCAGCCGGCGGCCAGCGCCGGGCCGGCCTTGCGCGTGATCATGGCGGCCGGGAAGTTCCACGGCGTGATGGCGGCGGTGACGCCGATGGGTTGCTTGAGGGCCAGCAGGCGCTGGCCGGCCTTGGGGCTTTGCAGCACGTCGCCGTCGATGCGCTTGGCTTCCTCGGCGAACCATTCCAGGAACGAGGCGGCGTAGGCGATTTCGCCGGCGGCCTCGGTCACGGGCTTGCCCTGTTCCGAGGTCATGATGGCGGCCAGATCCTTCTGGTGCTGCATCATCAGCTGCGACCACTTCAGCAGAATGGCGGCGCGTTCCTTGCCGGTCTTGGCGCTCCAGGCGGGCAGGGCGGCCTCGGCACTGGCGATGGCGGCCTCGGTTTCCTTGCGGCCGAACTTGGGCACGGACACGATGGTCTTGCCGGTGGACGGGTTGCTCACGGGAATGGACGGGCCATTGCCGGCGCCCACCCACTTGCCGCCGATGTAGCAGGCGTCGCGCAGCAGGTCGGGGCGGGTCAGATTGATTTGGGTCATGCTGTCAGTCTCCTAGAGGGGTTGGGCCAGGGTTGGGCCCCCCCCCGAAGCCCCGCGCGCTTCCCCCCCCACGGGGCAGGCTGGCGGACCCGCGGGGGCCGGTCCCCCGCCTCCCCG
>NZ_JAGTJY010000281.1:0-5091 GCF_018195695.1 Achromobacter sp. Marseille-Q0513
CACCCCGGCGCCCGCCGGCCCCCGGGCGGTCCCAGGCGCGGCGGCCCCCACCCCCACCCGCACCTCGCGGCCGCCCCCGCGGCGCGCGACCCCCCCGCGGGCCGGGAGGCGCCCGCCCCGCCCCAGCCCCGAGAACCCCGCCGCCAGCGACCCGCCGGCGGCCAGGTCCACCCCCATGCCCCGCCGCAATAGCGGCGCGGCGATGATGACCTTGCCCACTTGCAGCGCCGCCACCACGCCCGCGCCCACGATGGCCAGCACCGCCGCCCAGCGCGTGCCCGCCGGCGTCCCGCCCTGCCCGTCGCCTGTCCGCCCCATGCCCTGCTCCGTCTCCCGCGCCCGGGCCATCCGGGTCTCGTTCTGATCCATCGCCGCCTTCTGTGTCCGCGTATCGAAGCCGCCAGCATGCCCGTCCGTGGCGATCCTGTTAAGTGATAATCTTTTGACGCAACCGATCGATTCCATAGATCACTGACGAGCATGCTGGACGCCCTCACCCTGGATCAATTGCGCGTGTTCGCCGCCGTGGCCGACGCCGGCAGCTTCCGCGCCGCCGCCCGCCAGCTGTCGCGGGTGCAGTCGGCCGTCAGCCATGCCATCGCCAACATGGAATCCGAACTGGGCGTATCGCTGTTCGACCGCCAAGGCCGGCGGCCCGTCATGACGCCACAGGGCCAGGCGCTGCTGGCCAATGCCCGCGACATCCTGCTGCGGGTCGACGCCATGCGGGCGCGCGCGCAGGGGCTGGGCGAAGGCGTCGAACTCGAACTGCCGCTGGTCGTCGATACGCTGTTTCCCATCGCCCACGTGGGCGCCGCGCTGTGCCGCATGCGCGCGGCCTACCCGTCGGTGGCGCCGCGCGTCACGGTGCTGCCGCTGGGCGGCCCGATCGCCGCCCTGCTGGACCGCAGCCACGCCCTGGGCATCATCGCCGGCGAGCATTTCCGCGACCCGCGCATCGCGGTGCAGGCGCTGTCCTCGGTGCAGATGGTGGCGGTGGTCGGCGCCGGCCATGCGCTGGCCGGCCGCGTGGCCGCCGGGCAGATGCTGGAACCGGCCGAGCTGGCCGACCATGTGCAGATCGTGCAGACCGATGCCTCGCCGTTGAGCCAGGGCCGCGATTTCGCCGTGCTGTCGCCGCAGACCTGCCGCGTCAGCGGCCAGGACACCAAGCACGCCATGATCCTGGCCGGCCTGGGCTGGGGCCGGTTGCCGCTGTGGCAGGCCGAGCGCGACCTGGCCGAGGGGCGCCTGCTGCGGCTGCCCACCAGCAGCCTGGGCCGGGGCAGCCAGGTCGCCGTCGAAACCTATCTGGCGCATCGCATCGACCAGCCGCTGGGACCGGCGGCGCGGACGTTCCGGGAAGCGTTGCAGGCGCTGGCCTGAGCCCTGTTGCCTCGACGAGCGGCGTCATGCGCGCTTCATCAGGTACTTCGGCGACTCCTCGTACCCCTGGCGGTAATAGAAGCGGTGCGCGTCGACGCGGCGCTCGTGGCAATGCACCTCGATGCGGTCGCATCCGCGCTCGCGCGCCAGCCGCGCGGCCGTCTCTTCAAGCTCGCGGCCCACGCCCAGGCCGCGCGCCGCCTCGCCCACGCAGAAATACGTGATGCGGCAGAAGTCGCCCGGCAAGGCCAGCTGCACGATGAAATGCAGGCCGATGAAACCCAGCACGCCGCCGTCCTCGGCTTGCGCGACCAGCAGGCGTGCGTCCGGATGCGCGACGATGCGCGCGATCTTGTCGGCGGAAAAATCCTCCGTGCCGGGATAGCCCAGTTCGCCCAGCAATGCGGCGATCGCCGCGCCGTCCTTGATTTCCGCGTCCCGGATGCGCATGGCCCGTTCTCCAAAAAGCGCAGACGATATGACGCCCGCATGTCCGCCGCATGACCGGCGGCGGGCGGCGCGGACGCCACTCAGGCCAAGCCGTCATGCGCCTGCAATGTGGCGAACAATGCCCGCACCGCCGGCGTGTCCGCCGCCGCCCGCGACGCGGCCAGCCCGAAGCGGCGGCGCACCGGCACGGCCAGCGGCAGCACCCGCAGACCGCGCCGGTTTTCGGGCAGGGTCAGCTCGGGCGCCAGGGTCACGCCCACGCCCTCGCGCACCAGCGCGAAGGCGCTGGACCATTCCGTGACCGTGGCGCGCACGTCGCGCAGCGCCAGCCCGGCCTGCTCGGCCACGCTGCCCGCGTTGACGCTGCAGCCGCCGGTGGCCAGCACGAAAGGCTGCGCCGCCAGGTCGGCCAGCGCCACGCCGCCGCCGGGTCCGCGCGCCAGCGGATGCGCGGCGGGCACCACGGCCACCCAGTCATCCTCGCCCAGCGGGCAGACGCCGCTGTCCGGCGGCGCGTTCAGCACCACGCCCAGGTCCACCGTGCCGGCCGCCAACAGCGTTTCGATTTCGTGGTCGCTGGCCTCCAGCGGTACGACCTCGATGCCCGGATGCGCCTGCCGGAACCGCCGCAGCAGCGGCGGCAGGATGGTGGAGAACACGATGGGCAGGCTGGCCAGGCGCAGCGTGCCCCCGGCCTCGCCGCGCGCCTGTCGCGCCAACGCCCGCAGGCGGTCCAGCGAAGCCAGCATCAGGCGGGCCTCGGCCACCGCCTGCAGGCCCAGCGCGGTCGGCACCGTGCGGCGGCGTTCGCGCAGGAACAGCGGCGCGCCCATGCTGTCTTCCAGCTGGGCGATGGCCTGGCTGGCGCCCGACTGGGTCATGCCGACCTGGGCGGCGGCGTGAGTGATGCTGCCGGCGTCGGCCACCGCCTGCAGCAGCCGCCAATGAATGAGGTTCATCATGGCATTAGCTTGCCTTATATCTACTTTCTGATAAGTTAATTTTACGCATGTCCGGGACGGGTTCATGCTGGCGACTCTCCTTCACCAAGCCGGATCCCAGCATGAACACCGATGTCTCCCCCGCTCCCCTTACCCTGTACTATGCGCCCGAGGCCTGCTCGCTGGCGCCGCATATCGTGCTGCGCGAGCTGGGCCTGCCCCATGCGCTGTCGCGCGTGGACAACCGCGCCAAGCGCAGCGACCGAGGCGAGGACTTTCTCGCCATCAATCCCAAGGGCTATGTCGCCGCGCTCAAGCTGGCGGACGGCCGGGTGCTGACCGAGGGCCCGGCCATCCTGCTGTATCTGGCGGACCTGAAGCCCGCAGCCGGGCTGGCGCCGCCGGCGGGCTCGTGGGCGCGTCACCGCCTGCACGAATGGCTGGCCTTCATCTCGGCCGAGATCCACGGCGGCTTCGGACCGTTGTTCAACACGGATCTGGAAGCATCGGCGCGCGCCTGGTGGCAGGCGCGGCTGGAAAAGCGGCTGGACTATACGGCGGCCGCGCTGGACGCCGACGACTGGCTGCTGGACGCCGGCTACAGCGTGGCCGACGCCTATCTCTACACCGTACTGCGCTGGGCGCCGCGCTTCGGCATCGCGCTGGAACGCTGGCCGGCGTTGCATGCCTACATGGCGCGCATCGGCCAGCGGCCGCACACGCTAGCCGCCTTGCAAGCCGAGGCCTGAGCGCCAGCCTGGCCTCGGCGGCGCCCGCCTCAGGCGCCGACCGTGCGCAGCGCGCGCCTGCAGATCCGCAGCGTGGCCTCGGCCGGCGCGTCGGCCTGCCAGCGCGCGCATACGCCGCGCACCCAGTCCGGCTGGTCCTTGCTGGCGTCGTTCAGCCAGTTGGCCACCGAGTCCTGCACATACACGGACGGATCGGCGCGCAATGGCGTCAGCAGCGGCAGGCCGATATCCGGATCGGCCTTCAGTTCGGCGATGTGCGCGCACCACACGCCGCGCGGACGCAGCGACTCGCTGGCGAAGCGGCGCAGGCGCTCCGACGGTTCCTTGGTCCACGGCGTCAGCAAGGCCACCGAGCGCCGCAGTTCCGCCGCCAGTCCGGGACGCAGCGCCATCCAGACCCATTCCCTGACGCCGAAGTGCGCGTCGTCGGCCAGCGGCCGGATCAGGCGCAGCCGCGCTTCCAGTTCCAGGCCCGGCATCGCGCCCGCCATGAAGCAGGCCCAGCCGCGCACCGTGTCGGACGCATGCTCGCGCAGCGACTCGAAGCCCGCCGGTCCCAGGCGCTCCAGCAGCATGGCGCCGGCCAGCGCCATGCGGCGCGAGATGCCCTGCCCCGCCGCCGCGCGCAGGGCCTCTGCCGCGTCGGCGCCGGCCTGCGGCACGGCGGCCGCCATCAGCGCGGCAAAGTCCACCGCCAGGCACTCGGTCAGGTTGGAGGCCGGCGCGCCAGCGTCCAGCTGCGCCCGCCGCGCCGGGCTGATGTCCTGCACGCCGCGCCCGGCGGCGGAGGCCTTGCCGCGTGGCGCGGCCTTGCCCGCGCCGGCCGTGGTCTTGCGCGTGCGCGCCACGGGCACGCGCGCGCCAGCCGTCGCCGCCTTGGATACTGTCCTGCTCATCGCTCCGATTCCTCCATCGCCGCGCGGCCACTGTCCGTGGCGCGCCATACCTTGGCCAGCAGTTCGGCCAGCCGCTTGCGTTCCGACGCGGACAGGCCGCCAAACAATCCGCCTATCCATTGCGTGTGTTCGGCGAACAGCTGTGCGCCCGCGGCCTTGCCCTTGGCGCTCAGCACCACCTGCACCCTGCGCCGGTCGATGACATCGGCCTCGCGCCGCAGAAAGCCGTCGCGCTCCAATCCGTCGAGCAGGCCGGTCACGGTGGCGCGCGTAACGCCGGCGCGCTCGGCAAGTTCGTGCGGCGACAAGCCGCCGGCCTGGCCATGCAACAGGAACAGCAGCACGAACTTGCCTTCGGACAGGCCCCGGGGCGCCAGCCGCGCGGCGCAATCGCGGTCGATCGCGCCGGCGGTCGCCAGCAACTGGAAGCACAGGCGCACGCCATCCGCCGAAGGCAAGCCGCGCCGCGCCGACTCATCCAGCAAGGCGCGGTGCTTGGGTTCCAGCATGCGTTCCGGGTCTGCCATGGCCTGATCCTGCATCAAAAAGAAGGCAGCATATCATATGGCGCCTAATCAATTTATAGAGAATCCGGATTGCGCATTGCCTGGATAACCGGACGGACAGCCGCGAACCCCGATCTGAATATTCATCAACCCAGCATCCGCC
>NZ_JAGTJY010000282.1:0-5083 GCF_018195695.1 Achromobacter sp. Marseille-Q0513
CTCCAATACACCCCGGCGACGGCGGCCAGGCCCGCCAGCAAGGCCGCCATCCAGCCGAGGCTACGCTTCATCCATGAATCAAGCATGTTCCAGCTCCGCGGTCGCTTGCGCCGCCTGGGCATGCAGCGCGTCCCAGGTCTGGCGATGGGGTTTGCTGGTCACTCTACGAACGTGTTTCCCTTCCTGATGTTGTCTTTCGACCAGAGCGGCTGGAGATTGGTGAAATGGCACGCCGCCTTGACCTGCTCCGGATCTTCTAGATCGAAACTCGCCAAGGGGCGCACATGGTCGATGTGCCACCCGTCGCGCCCCCAATTTCCCCACGTCATCCCGTCTGCGAACTGGCGTTCCAGATGCTCCTTGAGCTCGGCGATAGAGCAACCGAGTTCGCGAACCGCGAGGCCAGAGCGGTGGTTGTTTCTCACTGCCATGTACAACCGACGACGAAGGCATAGACCAAGCTTGAACTGAATGTCTGATTTGTAGCGCTCCGCCCAACGCTTGCGCGCACTCTCTTGTGCCCGCTCGGTATTTTTCTCGTACCAGTTCTTTGCTTTTGCGCGGTTGCTCGCCTTGAAGTCTTCGCACGATTTCACCTTTTGGTAATTACGCCGAGATCGCACACGATTCGCCTCTTTGATTTGCTCATCATCTCGATGAGATTCCCGCCATGCTCTCGCACGCGCTCGCGAAGCTTCAGTAAAGGCTTCTGGATTCGCGGTCTTGATGCGCATGCTCCGCTCTCGCTCTTTCGCCGCCAGGTGTTCTCTATTCTTTTCTCGATATCGAGCGTTCTTCGACAGCCGTTGGTCGCGAGTCTGCTCATTTCGTTCGGCATAGCGTTCACGCTCCCTTTCTCGTTCTCGCTCCTTGAACGCAGGATCCGCGCGTCGACGCACCTTATAGTCGCGCATGTATTCATTGCGGGCCTCCTGACTCTTGTGCGGCATCAACAGTCTCCAGTGCTTGTCGATAGTTTCTCGGCCACGACGCTGGATGAGGCTTGCCTGGCCGCCAGACGCGAAGGTAGCACTCGAGTGCTGCTTCCGCATCGCCGATCTTGGGCAGCTTGCCCGGATCGCTCCACAGGAGCAGCCGAGCAACGCCAGCGGCGAGAACGTCGTCATACTCGATTGCACCGTAGATCGCGTCCGGATCGAACGCCACGCTACGGGCCGCGCACAGCCCCGCCAGGCGGTCTTTTGTCGCGTGGTGCAGATACACCCCCCACACACCGCCGCGGCTTGTACGCGTGCCTTGTTCGAACTGCCAGAAGCCGCGCGCCGGGCCGCCGATCTGCCGCCGATGCACGAAACGGCTTTCCTGCAGGCCGATCGCCAGCAGCATGCAGTGCGCCTGCGGCGTGTTCATGGCGGCTGGCAGCAAGGCCAGTGCGGGCCGAACCGCGTCCCGCATCACTTGTTCAAGCGTCATGATTTCCTCCTTTCTCCGTACCCTGCCCCAAGCCCAGCGCCTTGCGCCGGATCTCCACCGCCCAATCGACCAGGTCCTGGTTCTGCAGCTTGGCCGTCAGGCGCAGATAGGCGCCCAGCACCCACCAGGCCGGCAGCCCCGCCAACAGCATGCAGGGCCCCAGCACGTAAAACATGGCCAGCAGCCCGTCCTCGCCCAGGCCCGTGCGCTGCGCCAGCCAATAGGCGGACGAGACGATGTCGGGCATCCAGGCGATCATCCCGATCGCCAGCAAGGGTCCGAACAAAAACGAACTCACCACCGTACAGGCGGTGCGCGCCACGAACTCGCGCGAACTGCGCGGCGGCATCAGCAACATGCCGATCAGCGCCGCCATGGCCGCCGGCATGCCGAACGCCAGCGCAATCTTCAACGCGGCGAACCCGCCCAACCCCGTCGATCCCGGTTCCATATCCTTGCTACTCCTCTGACCACCCCGCATCCCTGTCTCCCGCCCACGACCGGGCGCAGGGAGGCGCCGGCCATGGAAGAAAAAAAACGCGATCCGGGCGAAACTCCTGCCCGCTCGCGTCGCGCGCCCGCCAATGGGGCGCCTACACTCCTGATCCCACTCTGATTTCCGTACCTGCAATGAAGCCCTGGACCCGCCGACAGCCCCGCCGCAAACCCGCGCCTACACTGGCCGAGGCGCTCGATCGCTATCTGGCCGAGGTCTCAGCCACGAAGAAGGGGCACGTATCAGAGCAGTCCATAGCCCGCATCTGGCGAGCGACCCGGCTGGCGATCCGGCCGGTGGACCGGATCCGCAGCTCAGACTTGACCGAGCTGCGCGACGAATGGCTGAAGGACCGCGCGCCGGCCACTGTCGTGCGGCGCATGGCCTTCCTGTCCCACGTCTACACGGTGATCCGCAAGGATTGGGGCTTCGACCAGCTGGCGAACCCGGTTCAATTGGTGCGCCGGCCGGCGATCGACGATGCCCGCGACCGCCGGCTGTTCGATCGCATCACGCTGCGCGGCCTGTCCGACGAGCAATGCCCGCGCCAGGAACTGGACTGGATCATCCAGGCCACCCGCTCCAGCGAGCTGCCCACCATCCTGACGGTGGCCCGGGAAACCGGCATGCGCCGCTCGGAAGTGGTGGGCATCCAGCGCGAGCACCTGGACCTGATGCATGGCGTGGTCCACCTGCCCCACACCAAGAACGGCCGCACGCGCGACGTGCCGCTGACCCCGCTCGCGCGCGAGGCGCTACGCCGCTGGGTCACCGGCAAGCCGATGCGCGGCCGCATCTTCGCGATGCGTCCGGGCTCCGTCACGCGCGCCTTCATCCGCGCGCGACGCCGCGCCCGCCTGCGCTACGAAGCCCTGTGCCGTCACCACGGACGGCGCCCCAACACGGCCTACTTCCGCGACCTGCGCTTTCATGACCTGCGGCACGAAGGCACCTCACAGCTGGCCACGGTGTTCCAGATCCACGAGCTGGCCAAGGTCAACGGCAACGTCGACACCCGCATGCTGCTGCGCTACTACCATCCGCATGGACGCGAGCTGGCGCAGAAGCTGGCGCGCAGTCCGCTGGGCAAGCGCCAGCTGGAACAACTGCGCCGCGAACGGCTCGAAGGGACGGACGCTCTTCCGCTCGCCGCCTAGCGCGCAGATCCAGCGCCCGGCGCAGTGCCGCCGAAGAGACAGCACTGCCGGACTATCGTCAGACGCCCGCGCTCTCGGCCGGACGCGGCGGCGCCGTATCGCTCAGCCAGGCGGGCAACGGTCCCCAGCCGGGATAGCGCACGTCGTCAACGCCGCCGCGCAGCTTGATCTTGCTGCCAATCGCATAGGACTCACCCGTTTCGGCCACCCATAGCGGCGTGGCGCGATGGTCTTCGACCATCTGCCAGCCATTGCCCGTCCAGCGCGGCCAACGGCCGCTGCCGCCTGCGGGCGGCGCATCGGGATAGGCGCCAAAGGGCACGTTGTAGGCGCCGGGCGACAGGGGCAGATCATTGGCGACGGTCTCATAGAGGAACAGGCCGTCGTCGTCGGTTTGAAATACGGATTTGTGCATAGTTTTTCCTTTAAATGGGGTTTGCACTGCAAATGCGCGGGGCCTGGCAACCGCCCAGATGGACTCGGTACGCGTTCCCTACAACATCGGCAGAATTGGTCGGGCATTCTATGAGTGGCAAAGCGGTACGCTGCACGGCAAGGATTACCTAATGGCGGACCAGGGCGTTGACGGAATATCGCGCGGGTACGAAACCAGGCCCAGAAACGTCGTTTACCACCCACGTATCCATGCCTGATGCCTCCTTCACTGCAAATGCGAGAGTCATGGCGACACGTCAAAGCGATGCGCTTCAGAACATCACGGGAGGCGGCACCTTTCGTGGATTTGAGAACCAATCCACTGGCTCCTGGTACACAGCAAGTGGAGTATTCGATCTCGTAGCAAGCGCAGGTATACACAGCACGTATCGCACGGCTCTGGAGGTGAGAGAGACTCCGACCGATGTCATGGTATTCAACGCAAGCCGTGTGGCTCGCACATCTTCGGAAACCCGGCCCGTAAATGCGGCGTACCTTCCGCGCATTCATGCCTAACGCTCACGCCATCGCAAGTAACTATGGCATGTCAGATCGAAATTCATGTCAAAAACTAGGCATGAATTCGCGGTGAATAAGCGACGTTAATTGGGCGGGTTTCTGTGCCACCGGCAGGGTTGCTCAGCCAGGCACTTCCACCGCTAAAGACGGTGGCGAGGCTACCCGTTTGACCAGTGAGGGAAGTGGCCAGGGTATGTGAGTGGCTGCGTAACTCGTCACGTTGTCTGCTGCCGACAACTCTCGCATTTGCAGTGAAGCAGACGTCAGATATTGATGCGGGGATGGTATGCCGTGTTCGCCGGTCGGGTTTCGTTCCCGCCACTGTCATCAATGGTAGAACCGGGATTGTTCCAAATGATGTTGACAGCGCTCATGACATTGCGATGGACTGCGACGGCCTCGCCTGAGCTAGACCCGCCTTGAGTTGACGTCTGGAAGCGATGTGAATGCCGCCGTAGCAAGTCACCTTGCCGGCTTGCCAATACCCTCGCATTTGCAGTGTCAGCGTCAGTCCCCGTATACCGCCGGAACATATTCCGCAAATCCGGCACCCGGAACGTCGTCCCGCTGACATCCGCGAAGTAATGCGCCCCACGGTTCGCAGTCCAGACCGCATCGGACACCACCAGATTATTCTCGCGCGCATACCCCCACAGGCGCGCATAGTCGGTCTTGCTCAGCTCGCCGCCGACCGCGTCGACTTCGCTGGCCAGCGGGGTGACGGTGTGGCCGTCCACCGGACGGCCGCAGAGCGGCGAGCGGTAGCCGGTGTAGTACTGGGTGGATACCCAGGTCCAGACCTCGGAGCATTCGGCCACGATGATGGGGCCGATGTCCTGCGTCGGCAGCGCGCCGATCGAGCAGACGCGGGGAAAGTTGCCGGCCACGAAGGCGGTGGTGGCGAGCTTGCCGCTCTTGTCGCCGGCGACGGGCGTTGGCGCCGTGGGCGTGCCGGTGAAGGCCGGCGAGGCGGCCAGGGCGGCCACGAACTTGGCCTGCAGCGCGGCCAGGTCGCCGTTGTCCAGCACGTCCTGGCCGCTCT
>NZ_JAGTJY010000283.1:0-5017 GCF_018195695.1 Achromobacter sp. Marseille-Q0513
AATGCCGAACTGCTTGTTGTCGCCGAAGCGCCGACCCAGGTCCACATGGGTGCCGAACTGCGCGTCGGACATATAGGTCCCCGTCAGGCGCGCCAGCGGATCGTCGCCAGCGCGCTTGGGCACCAGGTTGACGCTGCCGCCGACGGAACCGCCGGGAGGCATGCCGTTGAGCAGCGCGGACGGGCCCTTCAGCACGTCGATGCGTTCGAACATCTCGGGCGAGACCCGGTAGTAGGGCGAGATGCCGTACAGGCCGCCGAAGGAAACGTCGCCGATGGCCGATGCGAAACCACGGATGTAATAGAACTCGTTGATGGCGCCGGTCTGGCCGTTGCTGAACACGGTGGGGTCGGTGGCGGAAATCACGTCGGTGATATCCCGAGCCTGCCGGTCCGCGATGAACTTGTCCGTGTAGCTGATGGTGTTGAACGGCGTCTCCATGAAGTCCTTGTCGCCCAGCAGCCCGACGCGGCCTCCGGTCGCCACCTGGCCGCCGGCGTAGGCGCCGACTTCCTCGGCATGCCCTTGCACCTTGATGGGCGACAGGGTTGCCGCCTCCGTCGAGGCCGGCGCCGCGCTGCCGCTCGTTTGCGCCAGCGCGGAGGACGCCAGGGCGCCCAGCGTCAGGCCCAGCAACAGCGCGGTGGCGCGCGGCGCGGGCAGGCCGTTGCGGGAGTGCGCCGCCTGTCTGGCGGGCTGGGCGGAGCGTTGTGTATGGCCGAGTGAGGTCATGCCAGTTTCCTTTCGTTCGAAACGGGGTAGCGGTCGCCGGCCGGAGCCGGACAAGAAAGCGAATAGCGGGGAGCCAGGGACCCGATGCCGGGTCAGCGTTGATAGCCCTTGATGACGTCGTCGATCAGCAGCTTCAGCGAGGTCACGCTGGCGGCGGTGATGTACCAGGCGTCGGCGTCGACGAACACCACGCGGCCGTTCTTCCAGGCATTGGTCTGGCGCAGCAGCGGATTGGCCATGCGTTCGGCGTCCATGACGGGACGGCGCTCCATCACGGCGCTGCGGTCCACCACGTACAGGATGTCGGGGTTGGCTTCCTGGATGAATTCGCTGGATATCGGCTGGCCGTGCAGGCTGGTCTCGACGGCGGTGCTGGCGGGCTGCACGCCCAGGGCGTCGAACACGAAGGCATAGCGCGACTGCACGCCGAACGAGCTGAAGGCGCCGTTGTTGTGCATCACGATCATGGCCTTCTCGGGGCGGCCGGCGGTCACGCGCCGGGCTTCTTCCACCTTGGCGTCCAGCTCGGCGGCCTTTTGCTGCGCCAGCGCTTCCTTGTCGAAGATGCGGCCCAGCGTCAGCAGGTGCTGCTTGACGGTGGCGATGTGGGTGCGCTGGCTGTTCTTGTAGTCCACGTCGAAATGCAGCGTGGGCGCGATCTCGGCCAGCTCTTGATAATGATTGGCCTGGATCGGCGTGATCAGGATCAGGTCGGGCTTGAGCGCGTGCACGCGTTCCAGGTTGGGCTGCACGATGGCGCCCAGGTCCTGCACGTCGGGCGCGTCCTTGTATTTGGACAGGAAGTGCGGCACATAGTCCTTGGTCATGCCGGCGATCGGCACGCCGAGCTGGTCGAGGAAATCGGCCTCGTTCATGTCCAGCACCGCGACCTTGCGCGGCACGTTGGCGACCGTGGTGATGCCCAGCTGGTGCTTGACCGTGACGGGCGCGGCCAGCGCCTTCGCGGCTTGCGGCGCTTCTGCGGGGCCGTCGCCGCAACCTGCCAGGACGGCAGCCACAACCATTGCCGATGCCGCTGCCCGGCGCTTGATCTTCCAGTACACGCTCATGCTCCAGAGGGGGTGAAGTAATTGCAGAGACGGCCGCGTCCGTTCGGCACGATCTCGAAATCCAGGTCGTACAGTTCGCCCAGCCGCTGCTCGGTCACGACCTCGTCGACCGGGCCGCTGAAACGCAGCGCGCCATGTTTCAGCGCCACGATGTGATCGGAATAATTGGCCGCGAAATTGATGTCGTGGATCACCAGGATCACGGTGCGTCCATGCTCGTCGCACAGGCGGCGCAGCGCGCGCATGATCTGCACCGCGTGCTTCATGTCCAGGTTGTTCAGCGGCTCGTCCAGCAGCAGCACGTCGGTCTGTTGCGCGATGGTCATGGCCAGGAAGGCCATCTGGCGCTGGCCGCCGCTCAGTTCGTCCAGGTAGGACTGACGCAGCGGCGCCAGGTCCAGGAAGGCGATGGCCTCGTCGATGGCCTTGCGGTCCTGGGCCGTCAGCGCGCCGCGACTGTATGGGAAGCGGCCGAAGGCGACCAGCTCGTCCACCGTCAGGCGCAGGTTGAAGCCTGGCGACTGGCGCAGCGTGGCCACGCGCCTGGCGTAGTCGGCGATGCGGATGGCGCCGGCGTTGCGGCCGTCCAGCAGGATCTGGCCCTGGCTGGGTGCGTGCAGCCGCGCCATCAGCATCAGCAGAGTGGACTTGCCGGCGCCGTTGGGGCCGATCAGCGAGGTGACGCGGCCGGCTGGGAATTCGCAGCTGACGTCGGCCAGCACCGTCTTGGCGCCATAGGCTTTGTGGAGATTGCGGACGGCGATCATGAGGTGCCTCGGGCGCGGACCGTCAGCGCCAGGAAGTACGCGCCGCACACCAGGTTCACCAGGATGCTGACGGTGGTCTTGTAGTTGAAGACATGCTCGACCAGCAGCTGGGCGGCGAGGAAGATGGCGATCGCGATGGCGCAGCCCAGCGGCAGCACGATCCGGTGCCTGACGCTGCCCGCCAGCGCATAGGCGATGTTGGCGACGAAGATGCCCATGAAGGCCGTCGGCCCGATCAGGCTGGTCGACACCGCCACCAGCACGGCGATCAGCGCCAGGTAGCGACGCACATGGCGCGGATGGTCCACGCCCAGCGACATGGACTGTTCGCGGCCCAGCGCCAGCACGTCCAGCACTGGCAGCGACTTGCGGCAGGCCAGGCAGACGGCCGCCACGGCCAGCGCGGCATAGAGCAGCGTGTCGGGCCGGGCGCGGTTGAACGAGGCATAGCTCAGGCCCTGGAACACGGCGAATTCGCCCGGGCTGATGCGCAGCTGCACGAACTGCGTGAAGGTGCCGATCACCATCGTCAGCACCAGCCCGACCAGCAGCAACAGGTATACGTCGTTGCGGCCGCCACGCAGCAGCCAGCGGTGGATGCCCCAGGAATAGGCCAGCATCAGCAGCAGCGACACGATGAAACCGCCGCCTGAGCCCAGCGCCGCCTGCGCCTGCGCGCCGGCCAGCAGCAGGAGCAGCGACTGCCACAGCAGGTAGACCGCCTCGTAGCCCATGATGGCCGGCGTCAGGATGCGGTTGTTCACCAGCGTCTGGAACACGATGGCCGACAGCGCCACGCAGACGCCGCCGACGACGATGGCGGCCAGCCGGACCAGCCGCTTCGGGATCACGTAGCCAAAGTCCAGGCCGGAACCCGCCAGCACGAACACCGCCGCCAGCGCGGCCACCGCCGCCAGGATCAGCCACAGACGGGAGACGCGCCTCATCGCAGCCCCCGCAGGATCAGTATCAGGAACAGCACGCCGCCCACGCCGCCGGCCGTCAGGCCGATCGGCACTTCGAACGGGTACATCAGCAGGCGGCCGACGATATCGCAGGCCAGCAGCAGCGAGGCGCCGCCCAGCGCGACGATGGGCAGCGTGCGGCCCAGGTTCTCGCCATAGCGCATCGCGACCAGGTTGGGCACCACCAGCCCGATGAAGGGAATCGCGCCCACCACGATCACGCTGGCGGACACCGTCACCGCCACCAGCACCAACCCCAGCGCGGCCGTGGCGGCGTAGCCCAGGCCCAGGCTGGCGGCCATTTCCTCGCCCATGCCCAGCACGGTGAAGCGGTGCGCGTACAGATAGGCCAGCGCGACCACGGGCAGCACCAGGTAGAGGATTTCGTAGCGGCCCTGCACCACGCGCGAGAAATCGCCCAGCAGCCAGCCCTGCATGCTTTGCAGGATGTTGTGGCGGTAGGCGTAGAACTCGGCGATGGCGCTGAGCACGCTGCCGTACATCAGGCCGACGACGGGCACCAGCACCGTGTTGCGGAACTTGATGCGGCGGATGATGGCGACATAGATCATGCTGGCCGCGAAGCAGAAGGCCAGCGCGAACAGCATGCGGCTGGCGGTGCCGGCGGCCGGCGCCAGCGTCAGCGACACCAGGATGCCGAGCTTGGCGGCGTCCAGTCCGCCGGAGGTGCCGGGCTCGACAAAACGGTTGCGCACGATATGCTGCAGGATCACGCCGCAGACGGACAGGCCCACGCCGGTCAGCACCAGCGCCGCCAGGCGCGGCAGCCGGCTGGCCGTCAGCGTCAGCCAGGCGTCGCCCGACATCGAGAAAAGCTGTTGCCATTCCATCTGCCGCGCGCCGATCAGCACCGACGCGCAGCTCAATGCGAGCAGCAGCAGGGACAGGCGCAGACGCATCAGGGCCGCGCTCCGTCGGCCGCCGTGATGCGCCAGCCCTTGGCCGCCTGGCGCTGGGCCAGGAACTCGGCATAGCGGCCCTGGCGTTCGCGCAGTTGCGTCGGCGCGCCTTGTTCGACGACGCGGCCGTCTTCCAGCACCACGATCTGGTCGGCCATCGCCACGGTGGACAGCTGGTGCGCGATCACGACCAGCGTGCAGCGGCCGCGCAGCCGCGCCAGCGTCTCGGCGATGACGTGCTGGTTCTCGGCGTCCAGCGCCGCGGTCGCCTCGTCCACCAGCAGGATGGGAGCGTTCTTGAGCAGCGCGCGGGCGATGGCGATGCGCTGGCGTTCGCCGCCCGAGAGGCGCGCGCCGCCCTCGCCCACCGGGGTGTCCATGCCTTGCGGCAGGCGCGCGACGATCTCCGTCACGCCGGCCTGGCGCGCGGCTTCCATGAGTTCGGCCTCGGTGGCGCCGGGCTTGCCGACGCGGATGTTGTCGGCGATGCTGCCCGTGAACAGATAGCTGTCCTGGAAGATCTGGCTGAGCTGGCCGGCCAGCTCAGCCAGATCTTCCAGGAC
>NZ_JAGTJY010000284.1:0-5014 GCF_018195695.1 Achromobacter sp. Marseille-Q0513
GTCCTGGGCATATCGGATCCTTGGACTGTGGGCGCGGCAGTATGGGCCGGCGGGACTTCACGGGTATGACGCCACGGGCGCGCACGCTTGCGCGGCGGATGACGTTTCCGCGTCAGGCGTCGGCGCCTTGGGTGCAAGAGCGTCATCAAGCCGCCGCAAATTATCGCTACATTTGCGCGATTTCTCAGCCGGGTCCGTCCGGCGCGCTTCAGTCGGGATCGAGGATGAATGCAGCCAGGCCATTGCCGCGCGGCGGCGCCAGGGCGCCGGGCGCATGTCGCGCGCTCTTGTGGCGTTGCGGCGCGATGCTGGCCGCCGTGCTGGCGCTGCCCGGCGCGGCCGCCGCTCAGGCCGGCGCGCCGCTGGAGTCCCAGGCCAGCGGCCTGTTCATCAACGCGGCCGGCCAGGTCCTGACCGCCGCGCACGCGGTGACGGGCTGCGCGTCCCTTTATGCGCTGAAGGACGGGCAGGTGCGCCGGGCCACCGTGGTGGCGCGCGACGACGCGCGCGACCTGGCCTTGCTGGATACCGGCTTCAAGCCCTATCTGAGCGCGACCTTCGCGGCCACGCCCGAGAGCAGCGGCGGCCGGCCCGTGTTCACCGAGGCCTATGGCGAATTGCAGCGCATGCCCGCGCGCGCCAGCACCGTGTTCAACGGCATGACGGCGCCGCACGGCGGCGGTTCCGCGGCCGAGCTGCTGCTGTTCTCGCCGGTCAAGCCGGGCGCCAGCGGCAGTCCCGTGCTGGGCGGGGCAGGGCTGGTGCTGGGCATGGTGGTCGAGCGCGTGGCGGTGGATGGCCGGCTGTCGGGCACGGTGGCATTGAGCCGGCGCGGCGGTTCCGCGCCAGGGGCGGGCGCCCCGCGGGTCAAGGCGGTGCCGGTGGACAGCATCACCGGTTTCCTGCGCGAGCAGGGCGCGGTCCATGCAGTCAGCGACCGGCCCCAGCTGGGCGCCATGCAGGCGCAGGCGCCGCGCGCGGCGACGCTGTCGGCCGGCATTATTTGCGGATGAGGGGCGAGCGATGCGAGCCGGCCTGTCCGCCGTTTGAACGGGAATAGGAAGATCGACATGAAGCAGACGGTTTCCGGCGGCGCGTCCGCCAGTTCGCAGTCCGCCAGGCCCGGGCGTTTCGCCCGCCTGCGCCGCGCCGTGGCCACGTTCATGGGGCTGGCGCTGTCCGGCGCGGCCGCCGTGGCCGCCCAGCCGGCCGCCGTGCCGCAGCACTGGGTCAGCTATGCGCAGCTGCTGGGCAATCAGTTCCAGGCCTGGCTGGGTGACGACGCCAATCCGGCGGTCGTGCGCGTGCACGAACTGATGGGCGGGCCGAAGGACGCTGGCGACGCGGTGGCCGCCGCCGCGCAGCCGGTGGTGGCCAAGGTCTGGGTGGATGCCACGGGCCGCGTCGAGCGGGTCGAGTTTCCGACGCTGATCGATACGCGCGTGCGCGACGCGCTGACCGAGGTGCTGGCCAACCGCTCGCTGGCCGAGGCTCCGCCGGCCGACATGCGCCAGCCGCTGGTGCTGCAACTGAAGCTCGAACCGGCGGCGGGCGGCGTCTAGCCGGCTTGCCCGCTACGGGCAAACCTGGACTGCGGGACCGGGCAGCCGCCGATACACTGGCGGCCCACTCTCCGTTACCAGGAACCTCCATGACCGCCATCGTGCGCCTGCGACTGCCCGAGGACGACGCCGTGTTCGGCGGCAATCGTGTCTTCGACGCCTTTGAATACGCGCCGGCCGTGGTGGCCCGGGGCATGGCCTATATCTCCGGCCAGATCGGATTGCGGCCCGACGGCACGGTGCCGGACACGGTGCGCGAGCAGATCGAATGGGCCTTCAAGCGCGCCGAGGCCATCCTGCGGCGCCTGGGCCTGGATTTCTCCGACGTGGTCGAGATGGTGTCCTATCACGTGGACGTCGGCGCCCAGCTGTCCGATTTCCGCGAGGTGAAGTCGCGCTACATGCGCGCGGATTTCCCGGCCTGGACCATCCTGGGCGTGGCCGAGCTGGCGCGGCCGGCGCTGGCGGTGGAAATCAGGCTGGTCGCCGCCACGCGCGCTTGAGCGTAGCCTCGCCGCCGGCGTCGGCGCGCCGCTGACGCCGCACCGCCACAGTAGTGGCCGCTGCGTGTACAGGATCGCGCACGGTCCGCGCCGACACAGATATAGCCGGGAGTAATATGGTCCGTCCGCGTTTGGCGGACGCGATTGCCGTCCGCCGGCCTCCCGCCCGAATCGTCCGTGGCGCCTTGTGCGCCCGCCCTGAAACGCAAGCGCCAGACCGCGCCCACGGCATATAAGAAAAAACCGCCGAGGAGACGATCAAGTGGACAAGCAAGGGCCGGGGAGCTGGTATTTCGGCTGGAACATCGTGGGCGCGGCCACCGTGCTGACCCTGCTCACCGTGGGATTGCGCATGGGCATCGGGCCCTTCTTCCTGCCCATGACCCAGACGCTGGGATTCTCGCGCAGCGAACTGTCGGGCATCGTGGCGGTGGGCATGCTGTGCTACGGCCTGGCCATGCCGGTGGCCGGCTACCTGGCCGGCACGCGCGGCACGCGCTTCGTGCTGCTGACCGGCGCGGCCATCGTGGTCGCGTCCTGTGTCTGGACCGTCAATGCGCGCGGCCCGATCGAGTTCCTGCTGGCTTTCGGCGTGGCGCTGTCGGTGGGGCTGGGCTTCACCAGCCCGGTGGCGCTGACGCCGGTCATCAGCCGCTGGTTCACGCGCCAGCGCGGCATGGCGCTGTTCTTCCTGTCCACCGGCTCCATGGCCGGCATCGCGCTGATGACGCCCTTGCTCACCTACGCGATCGCCGCCGTCGGCTGGCGCGAGACCATGCTGGGTTTCGCCGCGCTGTTCGCGCTGGTGACCGTGCCCTCGGCGCTGTTCGTGATGCGCGACCAGGCGCCCGCGCATACCGACCTGCTGCCGCACCAGATCGTCGACCGGCCCGCCGGCGCGCAGGCGCGTCCGGCGGCGCGCGCGCCATCCACCGTCAAGGCGAGCGACGCGCTGGCCTCGGTGCCGTTCTGGCAGATCGCGCTGGGGCTGTTCGCCTGCGGCTTCAGCATGAACCTGCTGGGCACGCACGGCATGCCCATGCTGATGGACCACGGCTTCGACGCGTCCACCAGCGCGCTGGGCATCGGCCTGATCGGCCTGGTGGCGATCTTCAGCACACTGGTGCTGGGGCGGCTGTCGGACCAGCTGGAACGGCGCAACATCCTGGCGGTGATCTATTGCGTGCGCGGCCTGGGCTTTTTCGCGCTGGTGATGGTGGGCACGCACTGGGAGCTGTACCTGGCGGCGTCCGTGGGCGGCATCGTCTGGGCCGGCAGCATCGCGCTGTCCTCGGCCATCCTGGCGGACGTGTACGGGGTGCGGCTGGTGGGGTTGCTGTACGGTCTGGCCTACCTGGGGCACCAGGTGGGCGGCATGATCAGCTCATGGCTGGGCGGCTGGGCCTTCGAGCGCTATGGCACGCACTGGGTCGCCTTCGGCGCGGCGGGCGTGTTGCTGCTGCTGGCGGCGGGAATCGCGCTGCGGCTGCCGCAGCGCGGCGCGCCGCTGGCGCCGGCCGCGGCGGGCGGCTGAGCGTTCCCGCCTTCCCGTCAGCGCGTGGCGCCTTCCTGCAGCAGCGACACCAGCTCGGGCACGTAGCGCTCGCCGCCGCCCTGCTTGACGGCCTGCGCGTAGGTGTCCAGCACGGCCTGGCCGATGTCGCGCGCCGCGCCGGTTTCCTGCGCCATGGTGTTGTAGTAGGACAGGTCCTTTTCCGCGTTCGACATGAAGAACTTCAGCGACGAGGGATCCTGTTCCAGCAGATAGGGCTTGAGGCGTTCCAGCGCCACGCCGCCGCCGCCGCCCTTGCCCAGCACGTCCGCGAACACGGCCGGGTCGATGTCGGCGCGCAGCGCGCAGGCGGCGGCCTCGGACAGCAGCGCGATCACGCCCAGCGACACGTAGTTGTGCAGCAGCTTCATGCGATGGCCGGCGCCGATCGGGCCGGCGTGGCTGATGTTTTCGGCGAAGCAGGCCAGCAGCGGCCTGCATTCGGCGAACAGCGCGGCGTCGCCGCCGACCAGCAGGTTCAGGCGGCCTTCGGCGGCTTCCTTGGGCGTGCGGGTCATGGGCGCGTCGAGGAAGCGTCCGCCCTTGTCGGTCACCGCTTGCGCGACTTTCTGGGTGGACGAGGGGATCGCGGTGGAGCAGTCGATGACGACGGCGCCAGGGCGCAGGCCTTCGAGCACGCCGCCCGGCGACAGCAGCACGGCCTCGACCTGCGGGCTGCCCGTGACGCACAGGATGATCACGTCGGAACGCGCCGCCAGCGTGGCGCCGTCGGCGCAGCTGGTCGCGCCCGCGGCCTTCAATGCGTCCAGGGGCTGGTTCCCCGGATGCTCAAGCACCGTCAGTTCGTGGCCATGCTTGACCAGATTGCTCGCGATGCCATGGCCCATGAGGCCGATTCCTGCCATGCCGACTTTCGCCATCTTCCACTGCTCCTGCCATTTATAGGGTGTTTGTTGTGGCGTAGATCTTACTCCCAGCGTCCGGGCGAGCGCGCGGGAACCGTCCGGCCCGCGGTCGGCGCGCCGGCGCCTGGGGGGCGGCCCGCAAGGGATGCTTCAGAGATTCGGGACCGCTTGCGCGGGCCGCTTCAGAGATACGGCGTGGCCAGCCAGATCACCTTGTTGCGCAGGCGCTTGGCGAAGGGCGCCTGCTGCAGGTCCTCCAGCGTCACGCGGCGGGCCTGTCCGATGATGCCGTCGATGCGGGCGCCCAGGCCGTGCGATACGCCGGGATCGTAGATCTCGGTGTCCAGCTCGAAGTTCAGCCGCAGGCTGCGCGGGTCCAGGTTGGACGAGCCGGCATAGGTCCAGGCGTCGTCCACCGTCATCAGCTTGGAATGGTCGAAGGCGCCATGCGAGCGCCAGACGCGGCAGCCGGTGCGCACCACCTGATCCAGCTGGGCGGTCATGGCGTAGTCGACCAGCCGCAGGTTGTTC
>NZ_JAGTJY010000285.1:0-4893 GCF_018195695.1 Achromobacter sp. Marseille-Q0513
GGCAATGGCCCGCTCGATATCGTTGTCGTAGACCTCCAGCATCGCGTGTATCCAGCGCTCCAGGCCCATGCCGATGCAGGCCGTGTGGGCGGTCTGGCCGTCCACGCTGCTGATGTTGAAGCGCTGGCCGAAGAAGTTGCGGTGGAAGTTGGACGAGGAAATCGCCAGATCGTCGCCGTACACCATCTCCTGCTTGGTCGGAAACATCTGCTGCATGACCGCTCGGGCGGAGTTGGGATCGAAGAACGGGTCCGTCGCGTTCTCCAGCCTGGTCTCGACGCCAAGGGCGCCCGCCAGGTCATGGATGCGGCCGCGCGCCAGGCTCAGCGCCCGGGTCACCGGCTCCGTCTCGCCGATGAACACGATCTCGCGCATGCTGAAGGATTTCAGCCGCCGCAGCCCCGAGTAATGGCTTTCGTTGCGAAAGCAGTTCGCCGCCGTGGTGATGGTCTTCAGGCGGCCGACCGGCGCGTCGCGGTGATGGCTGTACACCGGATAGCAGGCCGCCGGCGGCAGGATGTGGGTCGCCTGGGCCAGGCAGTCGTGGCTGATTTCGGTCCAGGCTTCCCGGCTGGCGCCGCGCTTGTCGTTCATGGCCCGGGCGTCAGTCGCTGACACCAGCAACGGCAACTGCGGGAAGTTCTTGAAGTAGTCCAGCGCGTCCACGTCGGCCACATTCAGCAGCGGCGGGAACTGCATGCGCTCGGCCTGCAGCGAGGCCGCGATGTTCAGGAAGCTGGCGTCCAGCAGGTCCTTCAGCCGGACCGCCAGCGGATCGAGCGTGACCAGCCCTTGGTGGGTAGCCCAGTACTTGCCGGAATCACACATTCACCACCCCCGCTTTCTGGTTGAAGTTGTCGTAGATGCCGCGAACCGTGCGGAAGGCGCCGACGTCGCCGGAGTCGAGCAGGATCTCGCAGCCGAAGTGGTCCTCCAGGAACAGCAGGAACTCCACGAACATCAGGGAATCGACGATGCGGCTTTCGATCAGGTCCACCGTGTCGTCGATATGGACGTCGCCCAGTTCCGGATTGCGCTCCGCGACGAAGCGCTTGATTTTCTGTGTCAGTGCGGCCAGGGCCGGGTTTTGATTATTCATTTCAGGCTGCCCCTATTTTTGCGAAGAATTTCCTTACCTTGGCCGTCATGGCCTCGTGATGGGATTGCCGGCCCGGATCGGCCATGACGGCATTGCGAAATTGATAGGCGTCGGCGATGCCGGCATCCCGGTACATGGCCGGGTAGTACAGCGAGTCCAGGCACCAGCCGATATAGCGATCCAGATAGGCGCGGCATGCGTCGATATCCTCGTCCGCGCAATTCTTGCGCGCCTTGTCGAACAGATCCGCCACGATGGCGCGACCAAACGCCATGTGGCGCGCCTCTTCATAATGGTGCAAGGCATTGAGTTCGCGTATTACCGCGGGCACGGCCTCGTCGGCCGCGATAATGACGTTGTAGTAATCGAGCATTTCCTCCAGGATCAGGATCCTGGCGAATATCAGGAAGGCATTGGCGGCGGGCTTTAATGGCTGCGCCTGGAATTGCGAGCGCTTGTCGACATAGACCTTGCCTCCGTAACGGGTGCAGAAATTGGAAAAGAACCAGCTATGGTTGTTTTCCTCGCACACGAAATGGTGCATGTAGTCCGATACGTCCTCATAGCCGGGACTGTGCATGCAGTTCAGTACGTCGCGCAGCAAATGCCGTTCGCCATGGACGTTGAAACTGTAAAACCAGATGCTTTCCCATTTGCTGAGCCTGAGCAGCTGCTCGGGCGTCAGCGTTGCGCCTGCCTGGGTGCCATGCACCGTCATCAGCTCGTGCGGCATCCACATGACGTCCTCGGGCAGCGACTCGGGCCAGGCGATGTCCAGGAACGGATTGGTCTTGTTCCGGATGGACAGGGCCGTGAGGCGGTCGACGGTCGCCTTGCGTTGCGCGTGCGTGTCGGTCCTGACCGGATTTGCGGTATCCAGCATTTTGTCTCCTTCGCATGACATGGTTATCTTTCTGACGAAGCCGGCCCGTCGCGGGCGCGCCGGAAAACCTTGCGCCCTGGGCCGTAAAACAGCAAAACGCCTGCCGGCATGCGCATCCAGCGCGTGCGTGGCATATCGGGCGCGCTTTCTCGGGGAAAGCGCGCCTGAAACAGGAAGAGGGGATATTCAGACGGCCGGCGAACGCCGGCCATGCCCGATCCGAAAATGCTGCGAATAATCAGACGCCCGGAGCGGAGAAATCATTGATAATCCCTTCAGTGACAAAAAATAACTAAACGGAGTATGCAGCCATGATCACCTGGAATAAATGGTGCGTCACGAATTTCACTCTTGCGGAACTTGGAGTAATTTTTGATGGACAAGCTGAAAAGCATGGCGGCATTCGTATGTATCGCGGAGCAGGGCAGCCTGACCGCCGCCTCGCAGGTATTGGGCGCGTCCTTGCCGACAGTGGTGCGCACGCTGGCGGCGCTGGAAGCCGATCTGGGCGTGCGGCTGTTCAACCGCAGCACCCGGCGCATCGCGCTCACCAATGAAGGCCTGTGCTACCTGGACAGCTGCCGCCACGTGCTGGCAACCCTGGAAGAGGCCGAATCGGCGCTGCGCGAAGACACGGGCGAACTTGCCGGCCAGCTGACGATCACGGCGCCGGTGCTGTTCGGCCAGATGCACGTGGCGCCATCGCTGAATCGCTTTGTCCGGCAACACCACAAGGTGCGCTGCAGCCTGGTGCTGGCGGACCGCCAGGTGAATCTGCTGGAAGAGGGCATAGACCTGGGCGTGCGCATCGGCCGGCTCAACGATTCCTCGCTCGTCGCGCACCAGGTCGGGCAGGTGCGGCGCATGGTGGTGGCCGCGCCCGCCTACCTGTCGGCCCAGGGCGAGCCGGCGCATCCCAAGGACCTGCTGCAGGCCAACTGCATCGACTTCTCCGGCGCCGGCCATTCCTGGTGGGCCTTCCAGAATAATGGCCGCATGTTCACCTTGCCGGTGGCCGGCAACCTGGAGTTCAACCATGTCGCCCCGGCGCTGGGCGCCTGCCTGGACGGCCTGGGCTTTGGCATGTTCCTGTCCTACCAGGTGGCGCCGCACGTGGCGCAAGGCCGCCTGACCACCGTGCTGGCCGACTACGAACTGCCGCCCCGGCCGGTCAGCGTCATCTATCCGCACGCAAAGCTGCTGCCGGCCCGCACGCGCGCGTTCATCGAATGGATCAAGACGGATCTGGCCAGCGAGGGCTGCTTCACCAGCGCCACCCCTATCCCCGCAGCGCCTGCCATTCTTCCTTGCCGATGCGGCTGATGTGCTCGGTGCGATAGTCGTTCAGGAATGGGTTGAACTTGTTTTCCTCGGTGTGGTGATGCCTGAACCCGCACTTGGCCTGAGCCTTGGCCGACTGCAGGTTGTCGGCAAAATAGCCGCACCACAAGGCCCGCATGCGCAGGTCTTCGAAGCCATGGCGCATCAGTTCGCCGACGGCTTCCGGTATCAGCCCCTGGCCCCAATAGGGCACGCCGATCCAATAGGCCACCTCGGCCTCGTCGTCGGCGATCTCGAAATTGCTGTCCTGGCCGATCAGCAGGCCGGCCATGCCGATCGCCATGTCGTCTTCCTTGCGCGCCACGGCATAGACCTCCGGGCGCGCGAACACGGTCTGGATCACCTCCAGGCTATAGGCCGGGCTGTCGTGCACCGGCCACCCCGCGATGGGACCGACACGGTCATCGCTCGCGTAGCGATACAGGCTGGGCGCGTCGCTGTCGCGCCAGGGGCGCATGATCAGGCGTGGGGTGTGCAGCATGATTCCTCTCTGGATTCCACCGATGAAACAGGCCAAATTGTAGAAACGGACAAGCGCGAGGGTAAGGCAGTGATCAGGGTAGAATCGGTAAATTTGAAAACTAATGGCTGGAAATTGAAGAATCTTCCAGCAAAAAACAGCCTAAATGGAAACTTGCTACCAGGCTTTGGCCGACGGCGCCGATGATGTGTACATGGGCGACTGCCAATTCGACGCGCCGCTCGGCCGCCCCGTGCCGCTGGCCTATGTGACCGTGCTGGTCTGCCGCCAGGGCAGCGCCGAATGGGAAGTGAATTTCCAGTCGTACCGGATGGCGCCGGGCGATTTCCTGGTGCTGGCCGAGGATTCCATCGCGCGGCCAAAGAGCAGCACGGACGGGTTCGCCTGCGCCGCCTACCTGATGAAGCGCGCCATCGCCGCAGAGGTCGCGTCCGGTTTACCCAACCGCTTGTTCCGCTACCTGAGCCGCAATCCGTTTTTCACCGCGGAGCAGGGCGGGGCGGCATTCATGGCCGCCTGGCAGGCGCTGGCCGCCATGCTTGGCCAGCAATGCGCCAGCCATCGACGGGCCATGCTGGTCAATCATTTCCAGAACCTGTTCCTGTGGATCTGCGAACGGACGGACGCACTGCAGGCCGAGGCAAGCAACGATTTCAGCCGGCCCGAGGCCATCTGCTGGCGGTTCTGGGAATTGATAGGCAAGCACTGCCGGCGCCAGCGGGAGGTCGCGTTCTATGCCGACCTGTTGCACATCACGCCCTATTACCTGGCGCAACTGAGCCGGAAGTACTTCAACGACGCCCCCAAGACGCTGATCGACCGCCAGGTGGTGCTGGAGATCAAGAAGCAGCTGGCCCAACCCGGGCGCTCCATCCAGCAGATAGCCGATGCGCTGCACTTCGCCGACGCGTCCTATCTGGGCAAGTACTTCAAGCGTCATACCGGCGCAGGCCTGGGCGAACGGCGGAAACATCAGGCGGCGGCCTTGGGCAATGCAAAAAGCAAAACCGCAATATGAAATGCAATTTTGCCATGCATCATTTTAAACAATGAATTAAACAGAAAATAATTACTAAAACATCATTTCAT
>NZ_JAGTJY010000286.1:0-4818 GCF_018195695.1 Achromobacter sp. Marseille-Q0513
CGGGCGGCGCGGTGCTGCACAAGGGCGAGACGCGCGCGGGCAAGGGCGGCGACGTCACGCTGCGGGCGGGCGCGCCGGAAGTGGAAGGCGCCACCGGCGCGCTGAAGATGGCCGGGCAGCTGCGGGGCTACGGCATGGCCGGCGGCGGCACGCTGATGCTGGAGACGGATGGGAAGGTGGTGATCGGCGGAGTCGATGCGCTGGCCAACACGCAAGCCAACACCCTGACCGGCGCGACGCAGCCCCAGCCCTTGCTGCTGGATCCGTCGCTGCTGCGCGCGGGCTTCGCGAAATACGACATCAACGGCCGTGGCGGCCTGCGCGTGGCCGAGGGCGCGACGCTGGACGTGGCGATGCCGGTGTACCGATACGAGCCGGGCAATGAGGCCACGGGCCAGCGGCCGGCGCGGGCGCTGCTGCTGGCGCCGGTGTACCAGGAGAACCCGCTCAAGGGCGCGCTGACGCAGCGCGCCGGCGCGGACCTGACGCTGCGCTCGCAGCGCATCGAGGATGGCGCGGACATCGATATCGGCGCGGGCGCGCAGGTGTCGGTCGATCCGGGTCGCACGATCCGCCTGCTGGGCGGCGGCAACAGCCGCATCACCGTGGACGGCACGCTGCGCGCGCCCGGCGGTCGCATCGAGGCGGATATCGTCGCGCCGGCCTCCGACGTGCGCGACAACCCCGCCACCAAGCAGCACAACCGCGCCATCTGGATCGGCGGCGCGGCGACGCTGGACGTCGCCGGCCGCGCGGCCGGCGGCGTGGACATCGACGGTCGCCGCTACGGCCAGGCGCAGGCGGGCGGCAGCATCCTGCTGGGCGGCGCGCTGGACTGGGACGCGACCGGCATCGCCGATAGCGCCCGTGATATCGCCATCGTGGTGCGCCCGGGCGCCGTGCTGGACGCCTCGGGCTCGCGCCTGGCCATCGACGCGCCGCGCGGCAGCCGCCCGGGGACGCTGGACCTGGCCGGCGACGGCGGCCAGATCGTGCTGAAGTCCAGCTATGGCCTGTTCCTGGACGGCGACATGCGCGCCCGGGCGGGCGGCGCGGGCGCGGCCGGCGGCACGCTGGCGCTGGCGCTGGAAACGCCCACGTTCCCGCTGTCGGTCAACGCCGAGGACGGCGTGCGCCGGCCGCGCGAACTGATCCTGTCGCAGGGCACGCAGGCCAGCGGCCTGGCATCGGATCTCAAGCCGGGGCAGCTCGATCCGGCGCTGCATCATGGCGCGGCGCGCCTGTCGGCGCGGCAGTTCGAGGCCGGCGGCTTCGGCAACCTGTCGCTGCTGGTCAACGGCATACTCAGCTTTGACGGCGACGTGGCCCTGGCGGCCTCGCAAAGCCTGCGCTTCTATGCCGGCAGCTATGCCGTGACCGACCGCGCGGCGGCCGGCACGGCCGTCAGCCTGTCCGCGCCATACCTGCGCCTGGCCGGCGCGGCGCGCGCCCGGGGCGACGGCGTCACGCCGACGGTGACGTGGCGCGACGGCGCGTCCGCGCGGCCCGGCGTGGGCAGCTTCACCGCCGACGCGGACCTGATCGATATCCGCGACCGGGTCGGCTTCGGCGCGCGGGGCGCCGTGCCGTTGCTGGCCGGCGCGCCGGTGACAGTGGATCGGCGCGGCTTCGACCAGGTCAGCCTCAACAGCCGTGGCGACGTGCGCCTGCTGGGCGGACAGGCCGGCCGTGGCCTGTCCGGCGACGCCACCACCGAGCTGGGCACCAACGGCGACCTGCGCATCATCAGCGCGCAGCTCTATCCGGCCACCGGCGCCAGCGCGACCATCTGGGGCGGCTATGAAACCGGCCGCCGCCTGGAAATCCTGCGCCAGCCTGGCACGGAGTCGGTGGCGCCGCCGCTGTCGGTGTTCGGCTCGCTGAGCCTGGGCGCGGACACGGTGATCCAGGCGGGCACCGTGCGCGCGCCCATGGGTTCGATCAGCCTGGGCCAGGATGCCCGTGGCAGCGACAGCTGGCGCGCGCGCTCGGTCGAGCTGATGCCCGGCAGCCTGACTTCGGTCAGCGGCGCCGGCGTCATGGTGCCCTATGGCGGCACGGCGGATGGCCTGACGTACACCTATGCCGGCGCGCCGCTGAAACTGCGCGAGCAGAACGCCGGCGGCATTGCGTTCTCCGGCCATACGCTGACGGGCCACCAGGGCGCGGTGCTGGACCTGAGCGGCGGCGGCGAGCTGCGCGGCGCCGCCTTCGTGGCCGGGCGCGGCGGTTCGGTGGACATCCTGCGCACGCCGCTGGTCAACGCCAATCCGACATTCACCAACAGCGCGGCCGGCAATGCGATCTACGCCATCGTGCCGGGCCATGCCGGCGGCTACGCGCCGGTCGCGCCCGACACGGCGGGCAGCGAACCCGTCGTGGGCCAGACGCTGACGTTGACGCAGGACGCGGGCGGATTGAAGGCCGGCGTCTACACGTTGATGCCGGCGGCCTATGCGCTGATGCCGGGCGCCTACCGCGTCGAGCTGGGCGCGGAGACCTTGCTGCCCGGCGCGGCGCCGACGCCGCAGGGCTCGCTGGTGGCGTCGGGCTACCTGGGCGTGTCCAACACCGGACTGCGCGCGGCGCTGCCGCGCCAGCTGCTGCTGACGCCGGGGGAGCGGGTGCGCTCGCATTCGAACTACAACGAGATGAGCCATGACGCCTTCGTGGCGGCGGACGCGGCGCGCAAGGGCGGCCTGCGCGGCCAGATCACGGCCGACGCGCGCACCCTGCGCCTGAACTACGAGCGCGTCTTGCCGCAGGAAGGCAAGCCCATGCTCGGCTTCGACGGCGTGGCGCGTTTCGCGGCCGCCAAGGGCGGGGTGGACGGTACGCTGGAGGTCCTGGCCAACGACGTGGAACTGCTGGCCGATGGCGCGGGCCGGACGGCGGGCTACACGGGCGCTTCGCTGTCGGCGTCCGCGTTGAACCGTTTCAATCCCGTGCGCATGATGGTCGGCGGCCGGCTGGATCTGAAGCCGGGCGACAACTACGCGACCTTCGTGTCCAGCACCAACAACGTGACCGTGCGCGCGGGGGCCGCGCTCAGCGCCGCAGAGGTGTTCCTGATCAGCGGCGCCACCTGGGGCGGCATCACGGTGGAAGAGGGCGCCGCCATCTCGACCATCGGCCGTGGCAAGCCAGCCTACGATTCCAGCACGGGCTTGGTGTACGCCGCCGGCCGGACCGGCGTGCTGGGCCTGAGCAACGGCACGATCAACCTGCTGCCGGCCACGCCGGAGATGGCGCAGGGGCCGGGCTACATCAATATCGGGGCCTGCGCCGGCGCCTGCACGGGCGCCGCCACCACGCTGGCCGCCGAAGGCACCTTGCTGGTCGCCACCGACCGCGCCTTCACGCTGGCCGACAATGCGCGCTATGGCGCGCGCAACCTGCTGCTGGCGATGTCCACGCTGAACCTGGGCGATGAGGCCGCGCTGGCGCGGGCGGCCGCCGCCGGCGCTTTGCCGAACGGGCTGATGCTGAACCAGCGCGTGCTCGACAATCTGCTCAAGGGCAACGCCGGCCCCGGCATTCCCGCCGTCGAAACGCTGATCCTGAACGCGCGCGATTCGGTCAACGTGTTTGGCTCGGTGACGCTGGACGCCACGCAGGGCAAGGGCGTGGGCCGGCTGGTGCTGGGCGCGCCGGCCATCTACGGCTATGGCGGCGCCGCCGACACCGCGACGATCCGCTCGCGCGAACTGGTGTGGACCGGCGTGTCCGCGCGTCCCTCCCATCTCTCGGGCCAGTACGATCCGGCGATACCGGGAGCGGCCATCGCGGACCGGCTGGGCGACGGCCGGCTGCAATTGGCCGCCGAGCGCATCGTGTTCGGCTATGGCCCGGACACCCAGCCCGTGAACTGGCTGTCGGCCGAGCGCCTGGCGCTGGGCTTCGCCGGCGTCGACCTGCTGGCCAGCGAGCGCGTGACCGCCAATGGCCAGGGCACGCTCAAGGCCTATCACCGCCAGGGCGCGTACCAGGCGGGCAAGGGTCATGCCTACAGCGGCGGCGACCTGAACATCGTGACGCCGCTGCTGACGGGCGAGGCCAGCTCGTCCATGGCCTACACGGCGGGCGGCAGCCTGACGCTGCGTCGGCCGCAGGGCGCGGCGGCGCTGCCCGGGCAAGCCGGCGCGCTGGGCGCTCAGCTGACGCTGGCGGGCGGTTCGGTGGACCTGGACGGCGCGATCGCGCTGGCCTCGGGCAAGCTGAAGATCAAGGCCGAGCGCGACCTGCGCCTGGGCGCGCAATCGCGCCTGGACCTGGCTGGCCGCGAAGTGCTGTTCTACGACCAGGCGCGCTACACCTGGGGCGGCGACCTGACGCTGGATAGCGCGGCGGGCAATATCGACCAGGAGGCCGGCTCGGTCATCGACCTGTCGGCGCGCAAGCAGCGCGGCGGCACGCTGGCCGCGACGGCGCTGGGCGCCGGCGCCGGCCGGATCGACCTGCGCGGTTCCATCCTGGGCGGCGCGTCCGGCCTGTACGACGCGGGCGGCACGCGCGTGCCCTATGACGGCGCCGAGATCACGCTGCGGGCGCAGACGCTGGCCGACTTCGCCGGACTGAACACGCGCCTGAACGCGGGCCAGGTCCATGGCGCGCGCCGTTTCCAGATCAAGCAGGGCGATCTGCTCGTGGGCGACGAGGTGCGCGCGCGCCAAGTCAGCATCACGGTGGACGGCGGCAGCCTGACCGTGGCCGGCCGCATCGACGCCAGCGGCTTCCAGCCCGGCATCATCCGCCTGGCGGCCAAGGGCGACCTGAACCTGCTGGGCGCGCACCTCGTCGCCCACGAGCAGATCGCCC
>NZ_JAGTJY010000287.1:0-4804 GCF_018195695.1 Achromobacter sp. Marseille-Q0513
CGCTGCAGGAACAGGCGCAGCGCCTGGCCGAAGCGGTGGCGGTGTTCAAGATCAATGCCGGCGAGGTCATCGAGGTGCCGGCGCACCAGCTCGGCGGCCGTGCCGCCCCGACCCTGGGGCAGCACTGAGGTAGCCGGAACACCAGCATGTTCCCGCGCCCGCGATAGCGGGCGCAGACAACGGCGGCACGTCCCAGGTCCGGGGCGCGCCGCCGTTGTCGCATCGGCGGGCCGCCTTGCGCGGCGCATGCGTGCGGACGGCATGCCTGGCTCAGGATTGCCGGGTTTTCCTAGCACAAGAAAATGACGGGTGTTTGATCCTGCGCACGTTAAGTTTTCGAAAATGTAGCCGTTAATTGCGATAACGCCTGGAGATAGGCGATGAAACAGGTTCCGACATCCGAAAGCGGTGCAAGATGGCTTTCGGATTCACGGACCAGGCGGGGACTGGCCTGCGCATCGCGCGGGCTCGGCGTGCTCGCCCTCATGGAATCGCTCTTCTCCGAATGAAGCAACAGGAGACCGGCAATGCGAGTGAACCTTCCCGTCCACAATGTGGAAACCAAGCTGCGCGAGGATCAATACCTTATCTCGCGCACGGACACCAAAGGCCGGATTCTCTATGCCAATCCCGCCTTCATCGAGGTCAGCGGCTTCTCCCGTGAAGAGCTGATTGGCAAGGCGCACAATATCGTCCGCCATCCGGACATGCCGCCGCAGGCCTACGAGGATCTGTGGCGAACCCTGCAGGAAGGCGAGTCCTGGCTGGGGCTGGTCAAGAACCGCAGGAAGGACGGCGGCTACTACTGGGTGCTGGCCAATGCCACGCCCATCGTCGAGAACGGCGAGGTGGTGGCCTATTCGTCGGTGCGCGTGCGGCCCAGCGACGAGCAGATCGAAATGGCCGAGGCGCTCTACGCCCGCATCCGCGAGGGGACCGCGCGCGGCGTGCGCATTCGCCGGGGCCGGCCGGTGCGGGCCGGCTGGCGCCGCATCATCGACGTGCTGGCGTATCCCTTCCGCTCGGGCGTGCGCAGCCGCATGCTGCGCCACGCGCTGGTGTCGGCGAGCTTCGTGGCGGGCGCGGGCGCCTACGGCCTGCATGCGAACTGGGACGCGCTGAGCACCGCCGGCGCCAGTTTCGGCTGCGCGCTGGTGGCACTGGGCGTGGCGGCCGTCTTCCTGCTGGGCTGGCGTTTGTCGCGCTCGGTGACCGGTCCGGTGGTGGACGCCGCCAACATGGCGCGCCAGGTGGCCGCGGGCAACCTGACCACGCAGATCGTGGCCGAGTCCGACGACGAGATCGGCAGCCTGATGTTCTCGCTGGAGGTCATGCGCAAGAGCCTTATCGGCATCGCGCAGGACGTGTACCGAGGTATCGAGGGCACCACCCAGGCGGCGGTGCACATCGCGCGCGGCAACCAGGAGCTGGCCGGCCGCACCGAAGGCCAGGCGGCCTCCTTGCAGCAGACAGCCGCGAGCATGGAGCAGCTGACGTCCACCGTGCGCCAGAATGCCGACAATGCGCACCAGGCCAATCAGCTGGCCGCCAGCAGCATGGACGTGGCCCGTCGAGGCGGCGTGGCCGTGGGCCAGGTGGTCAACACCATGCACGGCATTTCCGACAGCTCGCGCAAGATCGCCGACATCGTCAGCATCATCGAGGGCATCGCGTTCCAGACCAATATCCTGGCCCTGAACGCGGCGGTCGAGGCGGCGCGCGCCGGCGAATCCGGCAAGGGCTTCGCCGTCGTGGCCGGCGAAGTGCGCAACCTGGCGCAGAAGAGCGCGCAGGCGGCCAAGGAGATCAAGGGCCTGATCGAGGACTCGGTGGACCGCGTCAACGAGGGTTCGGCCCAGGCCGAGCAGGCGGGCGCGACCATGGAAGAGATCGTGGCCGCGGTGCGCCGGGTCACGGACATCATCGGCGAGATCTCGCAGGCCTCGCAGGAACAGTCCAGCGGCATCGAACAGGTCGACACGGCCGTGTCGCAGATGGACGTGATGACGGTGCAGAACACCTCGCTGGTGCAGGAGCTGGGCGGCGCGGTCACGCAGCTGGGCGAACAGTCCGGCTCGCTGCGTGAAACGATCCGCGTCTTCCGCCTGACCGGCCAGCCTTGAGGGGATGGCTTGGCCGTGCCGGCTTGGAAGGGGCGGCCATGACGGGCAGTCTCGCAATCTGCCTCAGTCCTCCCAGACCGGGGCCGCACGGATCCGGCTCCGCCGGTCCGTAGCGGCGCCCCCTGGGGGGAAGCGCGCAAGCGCTCCGGGGGGCTTCACTCCGGATTAGCCTCCGGCTAATCCGTCTACCACTCGGCTCATGGCCGAGAGACCGGATTCGAACAGCGATTCCAGGAAGGGCCCGGCGTGGGGCAGCACCACGGTGAGCACGGTGACGCCCACGATCAGGGTCACCGGAAAACCCACCGAGAACACCGACAGCTGCTGCGCCGCGCGGTTGAGGATGCCCATGGCCAGGTTGATGGTCAGCAGCGCGCAGATCAGCGGCAGCGCCAGCAGCAGGCCGGACACGAAGATGGTCTTGCCCCATTCGACCACCACGCCCCAGCCGTTCTGATGCAGCTGGATCTGCGCGATGGGCAGGGTGTCGAAGGAGCGCACCAGCGCCGCCAGCACCAGCAGATGTCCATCGAGCGCCAGGAAGGTCAGCATGGCGATGACGTTGAGCATGCGCGACAGCACCGCCGTATTGGCGCCGGTGCCGGGATCGAAGAAGGACGCGAAGGACAGGCCCATCTGCAGGCCGATGAACTCGCCGGCCGTCTGCACCGAGGCGAACACGATGCGCATGGTGAAGCCCAGCGCGATGCCGGTCAGCACCTGCTGCATCACCATCCAGAGTCCGGCGTAGGAGCCGGGGGCCACGGGCGGCATGGGGTCCAGCGTGGGGCCGATGGCCGCGGCCAGCACGAAGGACAGGCCGACCTTGACCTTCACGGGCACTGCGGATTCCGAGAACAGCGGCGCGGTGGCCACCAGCGCCAGGATGCGCACGAACGGCCAGATGAACTGGCCGATCCAGCCGTTGAGCTGTTCGAGGGTGAACGCGATCATGGGTGCGCCGGCGGCCGCGCCGGTCAGGACACCAGGCCGGGGATGTGCCCGATGAGCTGGCGGATATAGTCCACCATGAGGCCGATCAGCCACGGGCCCAGCAGCACCAGCACGCCGCACATGGCCAGCAGCTTGGGGATGAAGGACAGCGTCATTTCGTTGATCTGCGTGGCGGCCTGGAAAATGCTGATGACCAGGCCCACGACCAGCGTGACGAGCAGCAGCGGGCCGGCCATCGCCAGCGCGATCTTCATCGCCTGGTAGGTCATGGTCATGACGGTTTCAGCGGTCATGGCGGTCCTCCGGGCTTATTGGTAGAAGCTCTGGGCCAGCGAGCCCATGAGCAGGTGCCAGCCGTCGGCCAGCACGAACAGCATCAGCTTGAACGGCAGGGACACCGTCACGGGCGGCACCATCATCATGCCCAGCGCCATCAGCACGCTGGCCACGACCAGGTCGATGATGAGGAATGGGATGAAGATGGTGAAGCCGATCTGGAACGCGGTCTTGAGCTCGCTGGTGATGAAGGCCGGCACCAGGATCTTCAGCGGCACCTGCGACGGATCGTCCAGCGCCGGCTGCTTGGCCAGGTTGGCGAACAGCGCCAGGTCGTTCTCGCGGGTCTGGTGCAGCATGAAGGTGCGCAGCGGCCCGGCGGCGCGCTCGACCGCGGTCTCGAACTGGATCGAGCCCTCGGACAGGGGCTTGTAGGCGTCGGCGTAGATTTTGTCGAACACCGGCGACATGGTGTAGAAGGTCAGGAACAGCGCCAGCCCGATCAGCACGTGGTTGGGCGGCGACATCGCCGTGCCCATGGCGCTGCGCAGCAGGCCCAGCACGATGATGATGCGGGTGAAGCCGGTCATCATCAGCAACGCCGCCGGCAGGAACGACAACGAGGTCATCAGCAGCATGGTCTGCATGCTGAGCGAGTATGTCTCGGAGCCGTTCGGGCCCGGCGTGGCGGTCAGGGCGGGCAGGGTGGCCTGGGCGACGACGCCGGCCGGGAACAGCGCCAGCCCCAGCAGCGCCGCGGCGCCCAGCATGGGCAGCATGCCGCGCCCGGCGCGGGAGGAAGTCATGCGTCTGAGGAAATTCATGAGGGTCGCGGGCTAGCGGCGCTTGAGCGCCTGGCCCAGCTTGGCGGCGAAGGCCGAGGCGGGCAGGGACGCGCCTTCGGGCAGCTCGCCGGCAGGCATGGTGTGCAGGGTGGTGAGCTGGTTCGGGCTCACGCCCACCACCAGCCAGGTCTTGTCCACTTCGATGACCACGACGCTCTGGCGGGCGCCCAGCGGCAGCGCGGCAACCTGTTTGAGCAGGCTGCCGCCGCCGCGCTGCACCAGCCCGGCGCGGCGCGCCAGCCAGGCCGAGGCCAGGATGGCCGCCACCACCAGCACCAGGCCGATGATGACGCGCAGCAGGGCGGATTCGGTCATGATGGCCTGCCCGCTGGTCAACGGCGGTTGTTCAGGCGGTTGATGCGCTCGGACGGGGTGATGATGTCGGTCAGGCGAATGCCGTACTTGTCTTCCACCACCACGACTTCGCCCTGGGCGATCAGATAGCCGTTGACGAAGATGTCCCGTCTCTTATACACAACTGACGCTGCCGACGAGACCCCCTGTGTGGGTGTCGGGGGGGGCGGGGTCATTATAAAAAAAACAAAAAATAGTAAAAAGGAGAGCTCTAGAAGAGTGACAGACCACACAGTAGAAATGTACGACAGG
>NZ_JAGTJY010000288.1:0-4754 GCF_018195695.1 Achromobacter sp. Marseille-Q0513
CCTTGGCCGCGGTCGCCGAGCGCTGCGCCAGCGAGCGCACTTCGCCCGCCACCACCGCGAAGCCCTTGCCCTGTTCGCCGGCGCGGGCAGCTTCCACGGCCGCGTTCAGCGCCAGGATGTTGGTCTGGAACGCGATGCCGTCGATCACGCTGACGATGTCCTCGATGCGGCTGGAGTCCTGGGCGATTTCGCGCATGGTGTTCACGGCATCGCGCACGGCCTGTCCGCCGCGTTGCGCCACTTCGGACGCGGTCGAGGCCATCTGGTTGGCCTGGCGCGCGTTCTCCGCGTTGCTGCTGACGGTGGAGAGCAGCTGCTCCATGCTGGCGGCGGTTTCCTCCAGCGAGGCGGCCTGCTGCTCGGTGCGGCTGGACAGGTCCTGGTTGCCCGCGGCGATTTCGCTGGATCCTGTATGGATTTCATGTACGCCCGCGCGCACCGCGTGCACGGTGCGGACCAGGCTGGCCTGCATGTCCTGCAGATAGGGAATCACCTGCCCCACGCAGTTGCGGCCGAAGGCCGCGATCGGCGTGGTCAGGTCGCCGGCGGCGATGCGCTGGAAATGGCCGCGCACGTCCTCCAGCGGACGTTTGACGAAGTGCACCACGTACAGGTCGCCCAGCACCAGCAGCAGCAGGCAGACGGCCAGCACCGCGCCGGTGCCGATATAGGCGTGGCGGCGCTTGGCGGCGGCGCTGTCCCATAGCTGGGTCTCGCGTTCCTTGGCGTAGGCCTCGTATTGCTCGATGCTCTTGCCGAAAGCGCGGCTGGCGGTCACGACCGGGCCGGCGCCATGGGCGCGGGCGCGCGCCACGTCTCCGGCCGTCAGCAGGTCGCGCTGGGCCGCGATGCCCGCCACGGTCAGGGCCTCGAAGCCTGATTTCATGGGGTCCAGGATGGCGGCCGGGGCATCGTTGCCGGCCAGTTCCAGGAATATGGCCTGTTGTTTGCGGGCCTCGGTCAGGGCGATGTCAATGCTGCGGCCTTCCTCCGCCGCCTGGGTGGCATCGCCGGCGGCGGCATATTCCATTTGGCGCGACAGGCGCAGGCGCGCGCGCATGATCTGGTCGTTGACGCGCGAAAGCGCGGAGATTTCGTGCAGCAGTTCGGTGCTGTCGGTCAGCGCATCCGCCGAGCCGCGCAAACCGTTGATGGTGATGGCCGACATGCCGGCGAGCAGGACGCTGATGGTGAGCAGGGTGCCCAGGATCATGCGGCGGATGGTGATGTCTTTCAGTAGCTGTTTCATGGCGCGACGTTCTTGAGTGCTTAGGGGGTGCTACACCGGCAACAACGGCTCGGAGGCTGGGGAATTTAGCTGGCGTTACAACATGACGGAATATGCCAGCGCGAGAAGGAACAAATCGACATTTGAAGCAATAGTGTTGCGTTTTTAATGTCAATTGAGAATGTCTGCATCAATGCCTGGCCCTGAGCGTCATAACTGCATGAAGCGCGATGTGTGTCATTAATTTGAAAATACCGTGTTGGTATTGGATTAAATATGCGCGGATATATTTCTTCAGATATCCAATGTGTTCGTGATATTTCAATTGGCTTAAGACTATTTTTAAAATCAAACTGAATTTACTCGTGAGTAGTAAAAAGAAAAGTAAAATCCGGCGTCGATTTTAAGAAAACACCTTGAATAAGAAATAGGGGAATGGAAAATACACTCGTGTTGCTCCAGATCTTGTATCTGATCTGATATGACACACCCATTTTGGGGTAGGTTGAATCAGCAGTATTTTGTGGAGTGGCGCGTATGGACCGCCTGATCTATCGCAAGGCCGCATTTCTTTTATTCACTTCCCTGGCATCCGCATCTGGCTTGGCTGCGGGACAGAATTCCACGACGTTCAACGTCAGCATCATCATCCAGGCCAATTGCACCATCGCGGCCAACAACCTGACTTTCCCTCCCCAGGGCGTGCTGAGCGCGGCGGTCGCGTCCACCTCGACGCTGACCGTCACGTGCACCAACACCACGCCGTATACCGTCGGTCTCAACGCGGGCACCGGCACGGGCAATACCGAAACCAACCGACGCATGTTCGGGGCCGTCAACACCACGGCATCCGTCGGCTACCAGCTGTTCAAGGCCGACCTGACCACGAACTGGGGCGATGCCACCGTGGCGGCGCGCGTGAGCGGCACGGGTTCCGGGGCCGCGCAGACGCTGACCGTCAATGGCTCGGTGCCGGCCCAGGCCACGCCGGCGCCCGACACCTATAGCTCGACCGTCACAGCCACCGTCTATTTCTGAGGAGCGTGGCCGTGTGTGCGCGCATATCCGCCATGGTGGTGGTTCTGCTCGGCTGGATTTGTCCGGCTGGCGCCGCCACGCTGCAGATTTCCCCGGTCATGGTCGAGATGGCGCCGCAGCAGGGCGCCACCGGCATCACGCTGCGCAACCCGGACGCGATGCCCGTCTATGGCCAGGTGCGGGTCTATGCCTGGGAGCAGCGCGGAGGCGACGATGTGTTGTTGCCTACCGATGAGATCCAGGTAAGTCCCCCCATCATCCAGGTGCGGCCCGGCGGCGAGCAGTTGGTGCGGCTGGTGCGCGCGTCGCGGGAACCGACGGCGATCGAGAAGAGCTATCGGCTGGTCATCGACGAGATCCCGGATCCGTCCACGCCGGCGGTCAATGGCGTGGTGCTGCGGCTGCGCTATTCGGTACCGGTGTTCGTGGCCGGGGCCACGCCCGAGCCACGTCCGGAACTGAGCTGGAAAGCCGTGCGCGAGGGCAAGGAATGGGTGCTGAGCCTGAACAATAGCGGCACCCGCTACGCGCAGGTGGCCAGCCTGCAGGTGCTGGACAGCGGCGGCAAGCCGGTGGCCGAGGTCGACGGGCTGGTGGGCTATGCGCTGGCCCAGCGTCAGCGGCAGTGGCGCATCCCGGCGCGGCTGCAGGCCTCCGGGCCAGTACATATCAAGGCCTTGATCAATGGCGGCACGATCTCGGCTACTCCCCGGATGGATTGACAGGCCGTGCGCCAGCCGCGTCGGCGAGTGGCGCGGCTGGGGCATCGCGCTCGCCCTGTCGTGCGCGGTGGCGCAGGCGGCGGAGCTGCCCGATCAACTGGTGTCGTTCGGTGATATCGCCGAGCGCGACGTATTCCTGGAAGTGAGCATCAACGGCGCCAATACCTCTCAACTGCTGCGGTTCCGCGATGCGCAGGGCCGGCTGTCGGCCAGCGCCGATTCACTGCGCTCGATCGGCATCGACGTGCCGGGGCCGGACGGCGCGGCGGGCAGTCCGGAGCTGCGGCTGGACGCGATTCCCGGCCTGCGCTACAGCTACAACGCCGCGACGCAGTCGGTGAACCTGGCGGTGCCGGATGCCTTGCGCACGCCTTACGCGCTCGACATACGCGGCGTGTCCCGGGCGCCGCCGGCCACCAGCGGGCGCGGGCTGGTGCTGAACTACGACGCCTACGCGCAGACCAGCGGCCTGTCCCGGCTGTCGCTGTACACCGAGCAACGCTATTTCAGTCCGTCCGGCGTGTTCAGCAACACCGGCATCAGCTACCTTGGCGGGCGCGCCAATCTAGCCGATGGCACTGGGCGCTACATCCGCTACGACACGTACTGGTCGCATTCCGATCAGGACACGATGCGCACGCTGCGGTTGGGCGACACGATCACGTCCTCGCTGGACTGGTCGCGCTCGATCCGCATCGCCGGCGTGCAGTGGGGCCGCAACTTCTCGCTGCGGCCGGACCTGGTGACCTTTCCGGTGGCGGCGATCAGCGCGTCCTCGGTGGTGCCGTCCTCGATCGCGCTGTACATCAACGGGGTGCAGCAGTACTCCAGCAACGTGCCGGCCGGCCCCTTCGTGGTCAACCAGATACCCGGCATCACCGGCGCGGGCCAGGCCACCATCGTCACGCGCGACGCGCTGGGGCGCAGCATCGCGACCACGGTGCCTTTGTACGTGGACACGCGCCTGCTGGCGCGCGGCCTGTCCAGCTATTCGGTGGAAGCGGGCTTCGTGCGGCGGCAGTTCAGCGTGCGCTCGTTCGACTACGACCACGCGCCAGCCTTCAGCGCATCGGGCCGCTACGGGCTGGACGACGCGCTGACGCTGGAGGGCCATGCCGAAAGCGCGCCCGGCGTCTACAACCTGGGCGCGGGCGCGCTGGTCAGGCTGGGAGCCGCGGGCGTGGTCAGCGCATCGCTGGCCGGCAGCGCCGGCCGTTACACGGGCGGTCAGGCCAGCCTGGGCTACCAGTACGTGCGGCCGGGATTCAGCCTGGATATGCAGGCCACGCGCGCGCTGGGGGGCTATGGAGATCTCGGTTCCCGCGAGCAGGCGCCCGTGCCACGGCAGATCGACCGCGTCACCCTGTCGTTCCCCGTCGCCCAGTCACAGAGCGCGGCCTTGAGCTACATCGGCTACCGCCAGCCGGACGCGCCGGCCGCCAGGCTGGGCTCGGCGACTTATACCGTCAACCTGCACAGCCGCGCGGTCATGAGCGTGAGCGCGTTTCACGACTTCAACCAATCCGGCTCGAATGGGATGTACCTGAGCCTGACGCTGATGCTGGGCGATCGGACCCAGGCATCCGCGTCGGTCAGCCGCCAGCAGGGCCAGAACAGCTACAGCTTGGGCGCGCAGCGCTCGGTGGACTACGAGGGCGGCACGGGCTGGTCGGTGCAACGCGGACGCAGCGGTGGCCAGGCCTACACGCAGGGCCAGGTGCAGTACCTGGGCCGCTACGGCCAGCTGACCGGTCTGGCGCAGGACC
>NZ_JAGTJY010000289.1:0-4742 GCF_018195695.1 Achromobacter sp. Marseille-Q0513
ACCAGGACGCGCTGCACGCGGCCATGGCCGAGGCGCGGGTGGGGCCCCTGCTGGAACAGGCCGTGGCGCAGGCCGCCGACGAGACCCTGACCGATTACTCCCCCGCGCTCAAGACGCTGGAATGCGAGCGCGCGCGGCGCGTGCTGGCCAATTGGCTGGACCTGGAGGCGCGGCGCCTGCCGTTCGCCGTCGCGCAGGTCGAGAAGGACCAGCAATGGCAGCGCGGCGCGCTGATGCTCAAGCTGCGGCTGGACCGCATTGACACGCTGGACGACGGCCGCAATGTCATCGTCGACTACAAGACCGGCGCGTCCGCCGCCAAGCCCGAACCCGACTGGTCGCGCCGCCGGCCCGTGAACGTGCAGTTGCCGTTCTATGCCTCCGTGCTGGCCGACGCTTCCGGCGCCGAGGTGGCCGGGCTGGTGCTGGCGCAGATCCATGCGCGGCAGGTGGCGGCGCAGGGCCTGGCCGATGTCGACCTGGGCATGGCGGGCGTCACGCTGGCCGAGGACAGCAAGTATTTCGACGGCCTGTCCTGGCCCGAGATCCGCCAGCGCTGGCGCGAGGCGATCGAGGCGCTGGCCGACGAGTACGCCGCGGGCGTGGCCCCCAACGTGGCCTATCGCCGCGACGACCTGAAATACTGCGACGCCTTGCCGTTCCTGCGGCTGCACCTGGACGACGAGGACGCCTAGATGGCAGAACAAGAACGCCTGCCCCACGACCATGCCGCGCGCGCCGAGGCGCTGGACCCGTCGCGCTCGTTCCTGGTGCAGGCGCCGGCGGGATCCGGCAAGACCGAGCTGCTGACCGACCGCATCCTGGCGCTGCTGGCCACGGTGAACCGGCCCGAGGAAATCGTGGCCATCACCTTCACGCGCAAGGCCGCCTCGGAAATGCACGCGCGCGTGCTGAGCAAGCTGCGGCGCGGCCAGGGACCCATGCCCGAGCCCATGCACGAACGCCGCAGCTGGGAACTGGCGCGCGACGCGCTGGCGCGCAACGACGAGCTGGGCTGGCATCTGCTGGAGCACCCGGCGCGGCTGGCCATCCGCACCATCGACTCGTTCTGCGCCGGCCTGGTGCGCAGCATGCCCTGGTTGTCGGAGCTGGGCGGCATGCCGGAGATCACCGACGACGCGCGCGTGCACTACGAGGCCGCGGCCCGCGCCACGCTGGACCTGGCCGACGATTTCGAGGAAGTCCGCATCCTGCTTGAGCACCTGGACGTGGACGTGCAGGCCGCCAAGGACGCCATCGCCGACATGCTCGGCCAGCGCGACCAGTGGCTGCCGCTGCTGGCCCACGGTTCGGACCGCGAGAGCATGGAGGAATGGCTGGCCGATGCCATCGGCGTGGACTTGCTGGCGCTGTCCGACGCCATGCCGTTGGGCTGGGCCGAGGCGCTGAGCGGCCCGGCGCGGCTGGCCGCGACACAGCTGCAGGATGGCGAGGAAGACAACAAGCTCGCGGCGCTGCTGGATTGGACCGACGAGCTGCCGCCCGACGCCTTTGCGCTGGACGCGTGGCGCGCGCTGGCCCATCTGCTGCTGACCGGCACCGGCTCGCTGCGCAAGACGGTCAACAAGAACCTGGGCTTTCCGGCCAAGTGCGCGCACAAGGAACCCTTTGTCGCCTGGCTTGAAAGCGCCGACGCCGACGCGCCATGGGTGCGCCGGCTGGACGCCGCGCGCGACATGCCCGATCCCGCCTTCACCGACGCACAGTGGCGGGTGCTGGGCGCGCAGCTCATGACCTTGAAGCTGGCGGTGGCGCAGCTGCGGCTGCGCTTTTCCGACACCGGCGAAATCGACTTCATCGAGATCGCCCAGCGCGCGGCGTCGGCGCTGGGCCATGCCGACGATCCCGGCGAACTGCTGCTGAAGCTGGACGCCTCGATCCGCCATCTGCTGATCGACGAGTTCCAGGACACCAGCCAGACGCAGCTGGACCTGTTGAACACGCTGACCTCGGGCTGGCAGGAAGGGGACGGCCGCAGCCTGTTCCTGGTCGGCGATCCGATGCAGTCGATCTACCGCTTCCGCAAGGCTGAGGTGCGCTTGTTCCTGGAGGTCAAGGAAGAGGGCGTGGGCTTGCTGCAACCGGAATTCCTGAACCTCACCGACAACTTCCGTTCGCAGGCCGGCGTGGTGAACTGGGTGAACCGTTCCTTCGTCGGCCTGATGCCGCGCAGCAACGACCCGATCGCGGGCGCCATCGCCTATAGCGCGTCGACGGCCTTCCATGAGGCGCTGCCCGGCACGGCCGTGGAGTTCCATCCCGCCTGGTCGCGCGCAGACTCCGAAGCCGCCGAGCAGCAGGCCGAGGACATCGCGGTGGCGCTGGTGCGGCAGGCGCTCAAGGAACACAAGGGCAGCAAGCATCCCGTGGCGGTGCTGGTGCGCGCGCGCAGCCATCTGGGCAACCTGACGCGCCGGTTGACGCAGGAGGGCATCAGCTGCCGCGCGGTGGACCTGGTGCCGCTGGCCCTGCGGCCCGTGGTGGCGGACCTGGTGCAACTGCTGCGGGCGCTGTCGCATCCGGCCGACCGGCTGGCCTGGCTGTCGGTGCTGCGCGCGCCGTTCTGCGGCCTGACGCTGACCTCGTTGCAACGCCTGTTCGGCGAGGACCACGTCACGCCCGTGCCGGTGCTGCTGGAGCGCGCGCTGCGCGAACCGGATCCCGCCGCCTCGCAGACGCCCGCGCAAGGCTCTCTGTTCGACGCGCCGCCCGTTGTGCGAGAGGCCGAGGACCGGGCCGGACCGCGCGCGCGCGACGTGCTGGGCGCGGACGAGTACGAACGCCTGCGCCAGGCCGCCGCCGTCCTGCTGGACGCGCGCAACGATTCCGGCGCCATGCCCTTCGCGGCCTGGGTCGAGGCCTGTTGGCGCCGTCTCGGCGGCCCGGCGTTGTACACAGGACTATCCGTCGCCAATGACGCGGAAAGCCTGTTCCAGCTGGTCGAGCGCCTGGCCCCGCACGGCGCGATCGACATGGCCGCGCTGGAAGCCGGCATCGCGCGGCTGTTCGCCGCGCCAGACGCGGCGGGCGAGGACGGCGCGGTCGAGATCATGACCATGCACAAGTCCAAGGGCCTGCAATTCGAGACGGTCATCCTTTATGGCCTGCACCGCGCGCCGCGCGGCGACCAGGCGCCGCTGGTGCGCTTCGAGCAGAACGGCGACCGGGTGCTGTTCGGCCCGGTCAAGCCGCGCGCCGAGACCGAGGCCGATCCCGTGTCCCGCTACCTGGGCGCGCGCGAGGCGCGTCGCGCGTCCTATGAAGTGGACCGCTTGCTGTACGTGGCCGCCACGCGCGCGCGCAAGCGCCTGCACCTGGTCGGCCATGTGTCGGTGGACGACGCCGGCCAGGCCAAGGCCCCGCCGGCCGCCAGCCTGCTTGGCCGCCTGTGGCCCTGGCTGACACCGCCCGCGCCGCCGGCGCGCGAGGGCGAGGCCACGCGCGGCGCCGAGGACGGCCCGGAGTGGCAGGGCGAGCCCCTGCGCCGCATCTCCGCCGCCGGACTGGCGCAACTGGCTGGCCGCGCCGAGCCCAGCTTCAGCCCGGGCTTCTCGGCCGGCGCGCGCGACGGCTGGGGCGACGCCGCCGAACATCCCGCCTGGCAGCTGGAGGCCGGCCATGACGCCGCCATCGGCACGCTGGCGCACGCCTGGCTCGAACGCATCGGCCGCGACGGCATCGCCGCCTGGCCGGCCACGGCGCTGGCCAGCCGCCTGTCCGCCATGCGGCGCCAACTGACCCGCGCCGGCATCCCCGCCAGCCAGGCCGACGCCGCTGCCGAAGCCGTGCTGGAAACGCTGCTGGCCACCCTGTCCGACCCGCGCGGTCAATGGCTCTTGTCCCAATCGGGCGCGCGCCGCGAATGGCCGCTGATCGACGCCGCAGGCAAGGTCTCCGTCATCGACCTGGCGCTCAGCACCGAGGACGGCTGGCTCATCGTCGACTACAAGACCGGCCGTTCCCAGCCCGGCGAATCCGCCGAGGCCTACGCCGCGCGCATGCGCCAACGCCACGGCGAGCAGTTGCGCCGCTACTGCGCCCAGGTCACTGCCCTGGACGGCCGCCCGACCCGCGCCGCGCTGTACTTCCCCCGGGCGCGCGCGTGGATAGACCTTTGACCCAGGAGCCCCCGAGCATGTCCCGTTCCGCCCACCGGCAGACCCAGACCTCCGCCTGCCTCCTGGCCGTCACCCTGGGCGCCGCCGTCCTCGCGCTGCCCGCCGCCAGCCACGCCCTGTCGCCCGCCACCCACGCCGAGCGCACCCCCTGCGCCGGCGAAGGCAAGACTCTGCGCTCGCACGACGCCGCCCGCCCGACCCAGATCGAATTCATCAACCACGGCAAAGAAATCAAAACGATCTACTGGCTCAACTACGAAGGCCGCCGCGTCTACTACACCCGCCTGCAACCCGGCGACAGCTACATCCAGAAAACCTACGTCTCGCATCCCTGGGTCGTGACCTCCGACGACCTGGGCACCTGCGAAACCGCCGTGCTCCCCGTCCGCACCCCCAGCATCACCATCCTGAACTAGCCATCCAAGGCAAAGCCAAGCAAGCCATAGAGAACAAGGCAGAGCAGGCAAAGACAGCAAGGCAAAGCAAGCAAAGCAAGCAAGGCAAGCAAGGCAAGCAAGGCAAAGCGAAGCGAAGCGAAGCAAGCCACCCAGGCAAAGCGAAGCGAGCCAAAGCGGGCAAGCGAAGCAAAGCCCGCCCTCCCTC